>NZ_JBVAPG010000089.1:0-35438 GCF_055413685.1 Bradyrhizobium sp. LeoA1Lang
AACACATCGATGCCTACGTCAACGCGTACAACGACAAAGCCGAGCCCTTCGTCTGGACCAAGAAAAAGGTCCGTCAACGCCGCTTCACAGGG
Source organism: Bradyrhizobium sp. LeoA1Lang (assembly GCF_055413685.1). Lineage (NCBI taxonomy): Bacteria > Pseudomonadati > Pseudomonadota > Alphaproteobacteria > Hyphomicrobiales > Nitrobacteraceae > Bradyrhizobium > Bradyrhizobium sp. LeoA1Lang. The sequence continues at coordinate 93 of NZ_JBVAPG010000089.1, forward strand.
CGCCGTATCACTCAGCTCTGATTCCGGGTACTAGGTCTGAAGACGGCACAAGGCCTCCAACTCACCACCGCGTTCTATTGGGACCTGAACGACAAGACTAGGAGCTTTGGCGAGCGCTTCGCGGCCCGGAACAACGGCCGCTATCCGTCGATGAACCAGGCTGGAGCATATTCCGCGACACTGGCCTATCTGACCGCCGTCGCAAAGGTGGGATCGCCGCGTGATGGCGCCGCCGTCGTGAAAGCGATGCGCGAGCTCGGCACGTTTGACGACCCTCTGTTCGGAAAGACTTCGCTGCGTGAGGACGGTCGCGTTCTTCACGACATGATGCTGGTCCAGGTCAAGACGCCCGGCGAATCGAAGAAGCCCTACGACTACTACAGGATCGTGTCGACCATTCCCGCCGAAGCGGCATTCCGTCCGCTCAAGGACGGCGGCTGCCCCCTTGTGAAGTGAGTTTACGGCGCGATCGAGCCGGAGATTCAAGAGAGAGCCGCGTCTGCCTGCTGCGAGCCGCATGGCAGGAATGCTCTGAGATTTTGCATTGACCTGTGGAGGACCAATCCCGTGCTGAAATCCGATCGTCTCACCCGCTACGATCACCTCTATATCGGCGGATCGTGGGTCGCGCCTGAAGACGGTGGTTTTCTCGAAAGCATCGATCCTTCCACGGGACGCCCCTGGGCTCGCGTCGCCTTCGGTGGCCCCGGTGATATTGACCGTGCCGTCGCGGCGGCGCGGGCGGCACTGAACGGTCCGTGGGGGCGCATGCCAGGGCACGAGCGCGCGGCGCTGCTACGCAAGTTCGCTGACCTCTATGCGCAGCGTGCCGCCGATCTTGCCGTCCTGGAAACAACGGATTCCGGCCGCGCGCTGCGGGAGTCCCGCGCCGATATTGGTGGTCACACGTATGGCTATCACTGGTGGGCATCATTGGCGGACAAACATTCCGGCCGCACCATTCCATTCGACGACAGTGTGCACGCATTCACCACCCGCGTGCCGGTCGGAGTGGTCGGCGCGATTACGCCATGGAACGTGCCGCTGATGGCTGCGGCATGGAAGCTCGGTCCTGCACTCGCGGCAGGTTGCACCGTGGTGTTGAAGCCGGCAGAGCAGACGCCAGTCACCTCGCTTGAACTCGGAAAATTGTTCGACGAAGCCGGGTTTCCGCCTGGAGTGGTCAACATCGTTCCCGGGTACGGCAAGGACGGCGCCGGTGAGCGGCTCGTCACCCATCCGGGCGTCGACAAGATCGCATTCACCGGCGAGGGGGCAACGGCGAAGGTCATCCTGCGCGCCGGTGTCGACACGATGAAGCGCTTTACCTTCGAGCTTGGCGGCAAGTCGCCCCATATCATTTTCGCCGACGCCGATCTTGAACAGGCACTGAACGCGGCCACCAATTCAGCATGGACGCTATGCGGACAGAGCTGTGCGCTCGGCTCGCGGGTGCTGGTTCAGAGGCCGATCTACGATCAGGTCGTCGCAGAGTTTGCGCGCCGTGCGGCCCAGGTGCGGGTCGGTCCTCCGCTGGATGAAGCCACGCATATGGGCCCCCAGGCGCACGAGGAGCAACTCGCCAAGACGCTGTCCTATATCGATATCGGACGGGCCGACGGCGCTGAACTGGTGACTGGCGGAGGTCGGCTGAGCGGCGGCGTGCACGGAGACGGCTACTTCGTCCAGCCAACCGTCTTTGCCAACGTCTCCAACGAGATACGGATCGCCCGCGAGGAGATTTTTGGCCCCGTGGCCGCGCTGATTCCGTTCGACGATGAGGAGCAGGCGATCGCCATCGCGAACGACACGGCATACGGACTGACGGCTGGCCTTTGGACCCAGGACATCGGACGCGGCCATCGCGTCTCCAGCCGGATTCGCGCCGGCATGGTGTGGGTGAACACCTATCGTTTCATTCGCTGGTCGACGCCCTATGGCGGTTTCAAGGGCAGCGGTTGGGGCCGGGAGAACGGTGTCGAAGCGCTCGATTCCTATCTCGAAACGCGCACCACGGTGGTCAGCACGACTGGGCGCTTTCCGAACGCCTATGCCAACTGAAATCAAGCACAGCACCGCTCACTAAATCCAGGAAGAAGAGAAGACGATCATGCGTTTGGCGAACAAGCTCGCGGTGGTAACGGCTGCTGCATCCGGAATGGGACGTGCCGGTGTCGAGGTCTTCCTGAGGGAAGGGGCCAATGTCGTCGCCGTCGATATCAACCGCGATGCGCTGGCACAGCTCTCCGCGGATATGCGCGCCATTGGGCACTCCATCGAAACGGTTCAGGCGGATCTGTCGCGGCCGGGAGAGGCGCGGCGGTCGGTGAACGATGCGGCGGCGTTGCTGGGCGGCATCGACGTGATGTGGGCGCATGCCGGAATTCCCGGCCCGGCCGGCGTGGAGAATCTCGATCTGGCGGCCTATGAAACCGCGATGGCGCTCAACGTTACGTCCGCTACATTGGCGGCAGGCGAAGTGATCGGCCACATGCGCAAGCGGGGCGGTGGATCGCTGATCTTCACGGCATCCGTCTCGGGCCTGGTCGGCTCGATGTTCAGTCCGGTCTATTCGGCGGCAAAGTTCGCAGTGGTCGGGTTGACCAAGTCGTTGGCGCAACGTTTTGCCGCGGACAATGTGCGCGTCAACGTCGTTTGCCCCGGGCTTGCAGATACGCCCATGAAGACCGGATTTACGGGGCGTTCGGGTGACCCTGCCGAGGCCGCCGCCAATCAGGCGCGCCTGCTTGCGTCCGTCCCGATGGGACGACTCTGCAAAGCGGAGGAGGTCGCGCATGCGGCCCTTTGGCTGGCATCGGATGAAGCGTCGTTCGTGACCGGCGTTGCGCTTCCGATCGATGGCGGATTCACGGCTCGCTGAGTTCTGACGATCAGGACGAGGGCGGATGGCTTCGATTGTGCCATCCGCCGAATTATGCCCGCATCGACGGGCTCGATCTGGCCATTCTGGCGTTATAGCCATAGGAGACCTTCATACCGCCGTAGACAGGCGCCGGGTAAGATGTTCCCCCAAAAGGAGCGAGGCAGGCCATGGTGAAACCGTCGAAGACCCGCATTGGCAACCACACCCTGCACCCGGAAACGCTGATGCTGAACTACGGCTACGATCCGCAATTGTCGGAGGGAGCCGTCAAACCCCCGGTCTTCCTGACCTCGACCTTCGTCTTCAAGACCGCGGAAGATGGCAAGAACTTTTTCGATTTCGTTGCGGGCCGGCGCGAACCGCCCGAGGGGATGGGCGCGGGCTTGGTCTACTCGCGGTTCAATCATCCCAACAGCGAGATCGTGGAGGACAGGCTCGCTGTCTATGAGCGTACCGAGAATTGCGCGCTGTTCTCGTCCGGCATGGCGGCGATCTCGACCACGATCCTGGCCTTTGCACGTCCCGGCGATGTGATCCTGCATTCGCAACCGCTGTATGGCGGGACGGAAACACTGTTTGCAAACACGCTTGCAAAGCTCTCCATCGGCGCCGTGGGCTTCGCCGATGGTCTCGACGAGGCCGCGGTCAGGCACGCGGCCGAGGACGCCATGCGCCGCGGCCGAGTGACGATGATCTTCATCGAGACCCCGGCAAATCCCACCAATGGCCTGGTCGATATCGCGATGATCCGCCGTATCGCCGAGCTGATCGGCCAGGTCCAGGGCCACACGCCGATCGTCGCATGCGACAATACGTTGCTCGGGCCGTTATTTCAGCGGCCGATCGAGCATGGCGCTGATCTCTCCCTGTACTCGCTGACCAAATATGTCGGTGGCCATTCCGACCTGATCGCCGGTGCTGCGCTCGGTTCAAAAGCCCTGATGAAGGACATCAGGGCGTTGCGAGGCGCCATCGGCACCCAACTGGATCCCCATTCCTGCTGGATGATCAGCCGGTCGCTCGAAACCCTGAGCCTGCGGATGGAAAAGGCCGACAGAAATGCGCACCTCGTGGCGGATTATCTGCGCGATCATCCCAAAGTGGAGCGAGTCCATTATCTTGCCCACCACGCAGAAGATTCCCCGGCCGGCCGTCTGTTCGCGAGGCAATGCAGCGGAGCAGGCTCCACGTTTTCATTCGATATTGTCGGCGGCCAAAGCGCTGCATTCAAATTTCTGAACGCGCTGCAAATCCTGAAACTAGCGGTCAGCCTGGGTGGCACCGAATCGCTTGCCAGCCATCCCGCAACCATGACCCATTCGGGCGTCCCGGCCGGCATCCGTCACAGGATAGGCGTGCTCGACTCCACGATCCGGTTGTCGATCGGCATTGAGCACCCCTCCGATCTGATTGCAGACATCGCGCAAGCCTTGATCGACGCATAGGTGGTCGGTCTGGAGACCGCCGGCAGCCAAGCAGTTGGACATCGACCAAAAGTTCGATGTGATCAAAGCGGGCATAGACTATCGCTTCGGTTTCGGCGGCCGGTGGCTGCGAAGTATTGAGCTAGGGCGTGAACTCCTTACGTTGTGAGCACGCGCCCTAGTTCGGATTTAAGTCAAAAAGCGGTCAGTAGTCCCAGAAGACCGGTACCCAACGAAACGCGTCGCCGTCCACCGCGACCCGACCGACGGACGGGAATGGCAGGTGGGTGGCCACCAGCATCTCGCCGGTCTCAGCCAGTTCCCGCAAAAGACGGACCCGAACGCGCGCCGCCTCCTCGGGGTCGTGCTCGAAACCGTTGTGCCAGTCGGGTTGCTCGAACCCGACCGCAAACACGGCGTCGCCGGCGAACGTCAGCGCGTCGCCGCCGGACGCCAGGCGGACCACGCTGTGCCCGGGGGTGTGGCCGCCGGTGCGACGGACGACGACGCCCTGCGCCACCTCGTGCTCCTCATCGAACTGCCGCAGCTGGTTGTGGTATTCTTTTGTGAACCGCTTGGCGGCCGACCGAAGCGCGTCCGGGAACCCCGGCGGCATGGCGGTGTGGGAGAAATCGGGCGACTCCCAGAATTTGACCTCGGCGGCCGCCACGTGGATCAGCAGGTCCCGACGCAGCCGGTCCTTCACCCCGTCGACGAGCAGCCCGCCAATGTGGTCCATGTGCATGTGGGTCAGCACCACGTCGGTCACGGACGCAAGATCGATGCCGGCGGCGTCCAGTCGCTTGATCAACTGCCCGGCCCGCGGCAAGTGCAAATCCGGGTCGCCCCCTAGTCCAGCGTCGATGAGGATGGTCCGAACGCCGCTACGCACCACGACCGCGTTCAGCGCCCAGTCGAAAGCGTCCGGCGGCAGGAACATGTCATTCAGCCAGGCCGCCCGGATGGCCGGGTCGGCGTTGTGTCCTAACATTTTGGTGGGCAGCGGTAGTACGCCATCGCTGACCACCAGCACGTCAATCTCGCCGACCTTCAGCGCGTAGCGCGACGATACCAACTCTTCTGGCCCCGATCGAACGGAGTGTGCGGTCGTGTCTAAGCTCATGTTCGTCTCCTGCTGAGTGTTGCGGATCATCTGGTTCATCTTCGAAAACTCCTGCGTTCAATCGTGACTCGATCCTGGGCGGGCGTGCTTCCCGCGTGGAAATCGCGGTCAATGCTGGTGAGGTGTTCAGAGGTCAGTCACCCGCTCAGGATCGGCCGACGCCAGCGCAGCGGCACGCTCAGCTCGCGGCGGATAGATCCAGACGGTGTTGATATCCTGCTTGGTCTTCTTTGCTTGCTCGCCGACCATTTCGACTTTGCGTTCCCAGCCGCGCGTGAAGAGGGCACCTGCTTCGCCGAGGTCGAGGCAGGTGACGTAGGCCTTCTGGTGATACGGCTTGGTCGGGACTCCCAGGAGCTCGGCGGCGGCATTGTGGCCGGCAAAGGCGCCCATCCGCGTCGCGTGCTGGCACGACATCAGCGCGTAGTTGCCGACATCGTCGCATGCAGCTCTCGCGGCATCGCCGGTGGCAAAGACGCCAGCCACCGACGGCACGCGCAGATCGCGGTCGACAAGCAGTCGGCCGAAATTATCGCGTTCGGCGGGGATCTGCGCGGTCAACGGAGCGGCGCGAATGCCGGCCGCCCAGATCACGGTCGCGGTTTCGATGTGTTCTCCATCGGAAAGCGTGACGCCGGATTTGTCGAGCGAGGCGACGCCGCCGCCGAGCCGGGTCTCCACGCCGCACTTGCGCAGTGCGTCCTCGATGACGGGGCGGGGACCCGCGCCCATATCCGGGGCGATCGCATTGTTTCGATCGACGATGATGACGCGCGGCGTGGCCTCCTCGCCAAGGATCGCACGAAGTCGTGTGGGGATCTCCGTGGCCGCCTCGATGCCGGTGAAGCCGCCGCCGGCAACGACGACCGTGTCGCGCGCCTTCGATGCCGGCCGATCCGCGAGACTACGCAGGTGCCGGTCGAGGGCGATCGCGTCCTCGAGCTGATCGACGCTGAACCCGTGCTCGGCGAGGCCAGGAACATTCGGACGGAACAGCCGGCTGCCGGTGGCCATGACCAGGCGATCGTAGGGGAGCGTCTTTCGTGCGCCCTTGGCCGTGACGATTTGCACGGTGCGAGACTTGGTGTCGACCGTCTCGGCGCTGCCCTGCACATAGACAACATCGATCGCGTTGAGGACATCCAGGAGAGGTGCCGTCAGGGTCTCCGGCTTCGGTTCGTAGAGCCGCGGGCGAACCACCAGCGTCGGCTCCGGTGAAACCAGCGCGATCTCCAAATCCTCGGGCGAAACGCCCTGGATGTCGCGCAGACGGGCAGCGGAAAGTGCAGCATACATGCCGGCGAAGCCGGCGCCGATGATGACAAGTCTCATATGATCTTCTCCTGTGGTTGGGTTTTCCTAGACGTGCGCGCGCGTCGTCGCCGCTTGCCATTGGCGCCAAAGCTTGTTGCGATCGATGACGACGCGAAGACGTGAAACGAAGATGGTCGCCGCTTATGGTGCGGGGCAATTCAGCCGTGACGACATTGGCATGGCGCTCTCGCATGCCGCGCGGCAGCCTCTCGAACCCAGCGGCCAGCCGAGTTGAAAAACAATCGGCAGAGCGGGCTTTGGAGGCCAGTCCTTGTAGAATATCTGGGCGCCGGAAATCATTGAACTGGTGCTTTGCGCAGCTTGTGCCGATGATTCCGTTCCCTCGCCCGCTGCTGAGGTGAAGCGAACGGTCAATGAAAGTCCGTACACAAGTGCGGTCGCGACGACTCTGCGTCGCCGTGTAATTGCAAGTGAGCTGCCGAAATCCTTCCAGGCCATCGCTTCTCTCCGTCCGTTTGTAGGCGTGGGCACGGTGATGATGTAACGAACCTGATCTGCGACTGCCCCAGAGCGATTGCCGTACCTGCAGAGCGATTGCTGCTAGCGCATGCGTCGTCGCCAATCGCTTGGAGTCTCGCCGGTCAGCTTCTTGAACGCCGCCGCGAAGGCGGTCTGGGAGGCGTAGCCAAGCGCCGCTGCGACCGACACGACGGATTCGTCAGTGTTGCGCAGCATGTTCATTGCCTGCTCGAGCCGGTACTGGCGCAGCCAGGCGTGAGGCGAAAGCCCGGTGCTTTCCTTGAAGGCACGGCAGAAATGGAAGCGCGACAGGCCAGCGTCCGATGCAAGCGCAGCAAGAGAGACGTCCGCGTCGCTGTCCGAGCGCAACCGCTCGATGGCACGGAGCAGGACCTTCGGCGGCAGCCCACCCATGGTCGGCTGAAACGTGGTTGGCGAGCCCGTGTGCGCAGCCAGAAGGCGGGTGGCCAGAAGATTCGTGAGTTGCTGCCTGAACAGCGCATCCAGGGCCCCATTGCCCTCCAGGCAATCGGCCGCGCTCAAGAGCAATCGGGATGTAATGGGGTCGGGATGCGCCGTTCGCTCCAGGAGATCGCTCGGTGTGGCGGTGTCGGCTTCGCGGGCAACGCGCTCAAGCGTTGCGGGCGGAAGATAGAGTTGAACGACATCAACAGGTTTCGGAATGTCCCACCGGGAGCTTGAGCCGGCCGGAATGATTATCACGACCCCAGGACGAAATGTTCCAATCGCAACCGATCGTCCTGACCGCCGCTCCATGCGCTGCATCGAGCCGTTGTAAGCCATGATGACGTGGTCGGTCATGGGCTCGACGACGTCGTGCAATGGTTCGTGTTTCCAGTGGGCGATCCCGGCACCGGAGGGATCCAACGCCATGCGGAAAGGCGCGGTCCTGAGCACACGGGCCATCTCCACATCTGCAGGACGCCCATCGGCAATCGGCACGTTGCTCTGGCGCGCGGCTCGCGGGCTCTCCTGCAGTGGATCGCGCAAAATCGGCTTACTCATGGGCGTATGCTCGCATTCTAAAAGGCCATGCGCTCGCTGCGTGCAGCCCTGCAGTGGGACAATGAGGCGTGGAGCCGTGCCTCTCGCGTGCTTTCAATGATGTTGGAAAGTGCTGCATGAGGGTATCGCGCAGCGAAAGCAGCATGCGTCGATTCCCACCGACAGCAGAAGTTCTCGAAGCGCGGAGCGCATCTCCTCGTCATCGTCCACGATCAGGATAAGCGGGCGGTCTGTAGTGTCGGCAGTCATGCTCATGGGAAAGTGCGGTAGGGGTGGTGAAGCGGATGAGCCGGTGAGTGCGGTTGTCCCAACCATTGCGTGGCCTCCTTTGATCGCTTCTGCTCTCCGGTCTGGCACCGTACTTGGGTCCGAGGGTTCGGTCCGCGTTCTAAGCCCCGTAAAAGTCCGGCGTCTTTCCCAAAGCGGCCATGCTTTGCCCGATCCTGCTCCAAGCGCGCCAGGCGCTTTCACAAACGCACGCTGGAATCCGGTCCGCTTTGTCAGGTGGAATATTTCTCGTGACCAAACCGCAGGGGTCGAATCAAATTGAAATCGCTTTGAAATTCATTTTGTCGTGATTGATCTGGTATGCTGTCAGAACAGCTACGCATTCACCGCGCGGCGTGGACAGCCACTGACTGATCCCCGATAATGCAACCCTGACCTTGCGCGCCGATGATGACCTGCACGGTCCAGTTCCATTGATGAGGTCGACCAATATGAGACAGGCGCGCGCCTACGGTCAGGGGCTCGGGCGACCCTTCCGTCTGAAGGATGCGCCCTCGCTGGTCACGCGTACGTTGCGCAGTGCCGAACTCGCAGTGACCGAGACCCGGGACGACGATCCCGTGCCAGGTCTTTCCGGCTCGATGCTTTCCGAGGATGCCTATCTCGTCAGTCTCAAATTTCGCGATTATCCGGACTGCGAGTGCTGGGAGCGCGGACGATGCGTCGTCAAGACGGATGTCCGCGGTGGCGCAACCTATCTGTACGACCTGAAGCGCGATCCGCGCTACGTGATCGATAAGCCATTCCACTCCATCTTTTTCTATCTGCCGCGCTCGGCGCTCGACGACATCGCCAGGCAGGCCGGCGCACCACGCGTTGGTGAACTGGCCTACGAGCCGGGCATCGGCCATGACGACGCGGTCGTCCGTCATCTCGGTGCGTCGCTGGTGGAAGGACTGCGTCGGCCGGACGAGACCAACCAGCTTTTTGTCGATCACATGATGCTCGCGCTCACCGCGCACGTCGCCCAGACCTATGGCGGACTGAAGCGTGCCACCGAACCGGCCCGCGGCGGTCTTGCCCCGTGGCAGGAGAAGCGCGCCTGCGAAAGGCTCGAATCCGATCTCGCCGGAAAGATTTCATTGGAGCAAGTCGCGGCGGAGTTTGACCTCTCGGTCAGTCATTTCTCACGCGCATTTCGCATCTCCACCGGCCTGCCGCCGCACCAGTGGCTGCTTCGCCAGCGCGTGAAGGCGGCCAAGCAGTTGATGACTGTTCGCGACCTGCCGCTGTCCGAGGTTGCGATATCGGCCGGCTTTGCCAATCAAAGCCACTTCGCGCGGGTCTTTTCGTCCGTGGTCGGCGTCAGCCCGGGAGCGTGGCGTCGCGAAGCGCTCAGCGCCCCGGACGAGAAGTAACTTAAGGATAATACCGGGCGCCTCGTCCGATCAGCAACGCTTCGCCAGTGAGACGGTGTAGGCGGCGTGGCGCGCCGCAAAGATCTCGTCCGGCGGATGGCCGATGCCTTCGGCGAGATTTGCTGGATCGAAGATGGACGCGTCGCACGCATCATTCGCTTCAGGACCGGTGATGACGATCGTTCCCAGCCGCACCGCTTCGCGATTGTCCTCATCCGGCCATCGAATGGTCACGTCCATGGTGGGATCGCCGGGACGGTCGAGCAGCGCCATGACGTTGAACCGGACGTCGCCTGCAGCGATCCGGTTTTCGAGGTCATCATGCAGGAAGTCGGCGGACTTCGCTTTGGCCTCGTCTTCGGTCAGCGTGATGTCTCCGCCGACAGGAACGACCATGAACTTGATGAATCGCGTCTCGCCCTTCGAATTCGAAGCGGGAAAGGAGTGCACTCCCCAATAGGTCGTGCCGGCAAAACTCCCGGGCAGTGGACGCGCGGCGATGTAGTTTGCCTGATGCAGCGTTTCGGGATTGGCGGCGGAGAACGCCTTGACCTTCGCCATATCCGGCTTGCCGTCCGGTCCCGGAATCCGCGCCTTGAGGAACGCCTGCATCTGGTCGAGCGTCCTTGCAAAATGCACCGGAGCGCTTTCCACGAGAATATCCGAGCGATGGCGATCGTCGCCAAGCCTGAAGCTGAAGCCGCGCAGCACGAGGTTGTTTGTATCCGCGATGTGAGGATTGCCGCCACCCACAGAGAAGCGCGCTAGCACGCGCGACGGTCTGGTGAAACTTGGGGATTTCGTAATCTCCGCCGCCCGATCCGACGGGGCATAGGTGCCGCGAACGCAACGGCCCTTGGCAAAGCTCGCGCGCACCTTTGGCGGATCACCAGCTACCGCTTTCAAGGCATCGACGATGGACGCGGGCGTGGCCGCGCCAGTTGGGAACCGGGACATGGCGGGACCTTGGCTTTGAGTGTTCAACGCGTGTTCTAGGCGACGTACCGATCCGGCGTCTTTCCCAAAGCGGCCATCCCTTGTCCGATCCTGCTCCTACTAGCCATCGCTGCCGTGATTGGGCGCGCCACGCCCCTACTTTCTGGCTAATCCACCCTAAACTAGACGAGGGGACTGGGAATACGAACCCTCAGGTGTTCCTTGATGTTTGGCGCTCCGCAAACCGGTTCAAAGGTTGTGCGTCGTCTCGCAGGTTACATCTGTAACTCGATAGGCCGGTCTCGAAATTATTCCGTATCGCGCGCCTCATAGCCTCTGCAGCGGCCGACATTTTCATCGTCCAATGCATCGATTTTGACTTTGGGGCAATACAGGATGTTCGAATGGCTCGAGCCCGCGGCGTTGGTCGTCATCGCGGGATTGCTGGCATGCTCAGGTATTCGTGGCTGGCGATCGAAGAAACCAATTGTCAAATGGGGCGGGGCCGGTTTGGCGGCTTTGGTTTCCGTCATTGCCATCTCGATCAGCGTGCTGCTGACCATCGGACTGTTCAAGCTGCACGCACGCAGTGCGCCAGGCGTGGACTTGAAGATTGCGGGGACCGCGGAGCAAATCCGGCGCGGCCAGACGATCGCGGACAGCTTTTGCAGCGGCTGCCATACCAGGACCGACACGCTCACCGGCGGCGGGGATCTCGGCAAGGATATCTCGTTGCCGATCGGTTCGTTTATAGCCGCCAACCTCACGCCGGTCGGGCAATTAAGCCGGTGGTCGGACGGCGATATTTTCCGCGCCATTCGCAATGGGGTCGATCCTGACGGTCGCTGGCTTGTCATCATGTCCTACACTAATGCCGGAAAGCTGAGCGACGAGGACACCAAAGCGGTGATTGCCTATCTCCGCAGTCTGCCTGCTCTGGGAGAAAAGACGATAAATCCGGCCGATCGTCTCACCCCGCTGGGCATCGCGATGTTGGGCGCGGGCATGCTGCCAACGGGCAAGCCCGTCTCAACAGAACATGTTACCGCGCCACCAAAAGGTCCCACGTCGCGATACGGTGAATATCTCATTTCGTATCAGGACTGCCGCGAATGCCATGGCAAGGATCTGACCGGCGGCAAACCCGGCCAGCTCGCGCCGCTAGGGCCCGACCTCAATGTCGTAAGGGGCTGGAAATTCCAGGAGTTCGTCGCCACCATGAGGACCGGTGTCGATCCGAACGGTCACACCCTCGGCAATCAGATGCCGTGGCAGCCGATCGGCAGGATGGAAGATGACGACCTTCGCGCCGTTTATGAGTATCTGACGCATCTGCCCGCAGCCTGAACAACCCCGTGCGGCGCTCGCATCCTTAGAATGAGGGCTAGTTTTTCGGGCTCGAATCCGCGCCCAGCAATTGGCCGGTCTTGCGGCTGAGAAAATGCAGTCGCGTGCAGGCGGGGCAGCTTACCGCCGTGAATTCGTTCTGATCGGTATTATCTTCCTCGTCCAGGCTGTGCTGAACGTTGAGATGGGTATTGGGGCAGACGAAGATGAAATGTCTCATCCGCTCTTTGTCGAAGATCTGCAATCGGACGATTTGATCTAGCGCAAGGTTTTGGCCCGCGGAGGCGAAATGCCCCCACGGCCCGGTGCCGTTATATGACGCGCGATGCATCCGGATGGTTTGATCCAGAACAAACCGCGGAGAATGGTACCGAGATAGCCTGCTGTCGTTGTCGAATCGTGTGCAGCTACGACCACGTTTCGCGCCGTTCGGCAGACTGAGGACAAGTACCGGAGCTTCATCATGGGCAAACTCAAGATTCCGCATGACGCCATCGTATTCGTGGGCGACGGGCGGAAAGCGCTGTTCCTCCGCAACGAGGGCGATGAGAAATTCCCCAATCTGAAGACCGAGCGAGTCTTTGAGCAGCAAAATCCCTCGACCCATGATCAGGGCAGCGAGCGGCCCGGACGCACGAGGAAGCCGGGTTCGGGGCAGCGAAGTACGGTCGAGCCGGTGGACTGGCATGATCTCGAAGAGCACCGGTTCGCGCGACAGGTGGCGGCGGCCGCCGAGCAGGTCATCCGCAGCGGCAAGGCAAAGGCCCTCGTCGTCGTGGCCCCGCCGCGAACCCTGGCGGAGCTTCGAGTTGCCTTTCATGCTGACGTGAAACGGCATATCCTGGCTGAGTTCGACAAGGATCTCACCAAGCATCCTGTCGGCGAAATCGAAAGGCATCTGGTTGGATGATCCGCGGGTGATGCCCGCTGATCTTGATGCATAACGTGTTCTCACGCGCCTCTGCGGGAGAAAATGATGTCCTCTGTTCCTCGAAAGCGGCGTGACGCAGTGTGGCCAAGCGTCGCTCGGAAATCGTCTAGTCTCACGGACCCATCGTTCCGAAAATCACACCGCGCTTTGACGCCGCCGCGTTTGAAAGCGGAAAGTTCGGGCATGGAGGACGGCGTCCACCTGTGGTTCCGCGCCTGGTGGGGATCTGCGCTGCAATTTCGGGTCATCGCCTATTCGGCTTGCGCGAGATCAACGCGAGGCCTCGCGGGCTGGCTCAGCTAGCAGAGGAAAAGAGGAGCTACGCGGATGGCGCGCTTCATTGCCCGATTTTACAAAAATGTGCTCGGCGAGAACGGCCAGGTCGGCGACATCTGCCAGTGCACGGTGGACCTCGACGTCCCGGACGACGCGCAAGCAGTGGACGTTGCCAAGCAGAAATTCTGCGAGATGCACGGGGTTCGTGATTGGACCCTGCACGCCGATCGGCTCGAGGTGGAGCCGGCTGACTTTCCGTCGTAGGCAGCACGAATCCGGGCCTGCGTGCTATGCACGCATCCCGGAATGACGCTTGTGTGGGGCTAAGCCTCGTTACGGACAGGGATGGCGGTAACCGTCGTTGCCGAGATAGGTGCCCGAGGCGGGATCATAGGAGCGGAAGCGCTGCGCGCAGTAAGCTTGGGCGTTTGCGGCTTGTGCCTGGCTGGATGCAATGGCACCGCCGATGATGGCGCCGGCGGCGAGTCCGCCAAGCACGGCCGCGCCGGTTCCGTATCCTCGTCCCCCATATCCGCGACGGCCGTAACCATAATGGCGGTAACCGGGACCGCCATGCCAGCGGCGGTATTGCACCTGCTGTGCCGAAGACTCCTGTACCATCGGGGACGGCATCATGGGCGCGGCTCGAACAGGTAGGGATGCCGATATCGTCAGCGCTGTGGCGGCGGCCATCAAGAAAATCCTACGCATGTTCACGGCTTGCTCCTTTTCTTGTTTAGTTGGGAACACAACGGCCGTGCTGCCGAACGGTTCCCGGGACTTCCCGCTCGCGACGACAGAGAGTCAGCGAAACGTTAACTCCCAGTACAAGATTCCGCCCCTGCGGTCATCACAAGATCAGTCGGCCCTCACGTGCGAATATGAAGGGCTCCGTTGCATCTCTGCCGTGTGATCCGATTCGCCTTCGGATGCTTTTTTGGGCCGAAAACGCCAATTTTTGCCGAAACTTTCAGCGCGCGTGATCGCGCTTGCCGCGCTACCTAAATGCTGTGGGCGAGGGTGGCGCTTCATGGTCGTGAGGCGGACGCGCGAAGGAGGGTAATCAACATGCTCGAAGCGGCACGGGTTTCGCAGTCCAGTCTGCCGGTGATCGATATCTCCGGCCTATCGTCGCCAAACCTGTCGGATCGCAAGGCGGTTGCCGCCAAGCTGCGCGCCGCCTGTTTGTACAACGGCTTCTTCTACATCTCGAACCATGGCGTCGACGAAGAGCTTATCGCCGATGTCTTCGCCGAGGCTGCTGCCTTCTTCGATCTATCGCCCGAGATAAAGGCCGAGGTCGACAAGTCGCGCTCGAAGGTCAATCGCGGCTACGAGCCGCTGCAGGGCCAGACGCTGGAGCCCGGCGCGCCGCCCGACCTCAAGGAAGGCTATTATGTCGGGCCCGAGCATACGCGTGACGATCCGCGCGTGCTCGCCGGCATGTTTAATCACGGCGCCAACCAGTGGCCGTCGTCGCGGCCGAACTTCAAGCCGGTGATGGAAGCCTATCTCAACGTGATGCTGGACCTGTCGGCGCGGATGATGGGCGGCATCGCGCTGTCGCTCGATTTGCCCGAAGACTATTTCGAGGGTTATTGCACCGACGCTATGGCGACCGTGCGGCTGCTGCACTATCCGCCGCAGCCTGCAAACGGCAATCCGGATCAGAAAGGCGCCGGCGCGCACACCGATTTCGGCGGGCTGACACTGTTGCGCCAGGGCGATGTCGGCGGCCTGCAGGTCTGGGACCAGGCAACCGGCGGCTGGATCCATGCCGACCCCGTGCCTGGCACCTACGTCGTCAATCTCGGCGACATGATCGCGCGCTGGACCAACGACAAATACCGCTCAACGCTCCATCGCGTGGTCAACGTATCAGGCCGCGAGCGCTATTCGGTGCCGTTCTTCTACACCGGCAATTACGCGCACACGGTCGAATGCATCCCGACCTGCCTTGCACCGGGCGAGCAGCCGAAATACCCGCCGATCACGGTCGAGGAGCATATGCGCGCGATGTACAAGCGGACCTACAAGTAGTCGGTCGTCGCCATGAGTGCTCCATCCCCGCGCTACACCTTCATCCTCATCCACGGCGCCTGGCAGGGCGCCTGGGCCTGGGAGACCATCGTCCCGCGCCTGAAAGCGCTCGGGCACGAGGCGGTCGCCGTCGACCTGCCGGGCAACGGCCACAACCCGCTGCCACCCGAGCAGGTCAATCTCGAACGCTACGCTGCGCATGTTGTCGACATCATCGACAGGACCGAAGGTCCGATCATCATGGTCGGGCACAGCATGGGCGGCACGGCGGCCGCGCAGGCCTGTGAGCTGCGGCCCGAACGGATCGCGCTCGCGATCTTCCTCTGCGCGTTCATGCTGCCTGACGGGATGTCCGTGCTGCAGTTCTACGAGCGCTATCTTGAGCCATGGATGCGCGGCGCGCATGCGCGTGTCACCTACGATGACGCAGGTTTATTGTCGCGCATCGACTCGGCTTCCGCGGTCGAGGTGTTCTACCAGAAGGCGGATCGCGCGTTGGCCGAGGCCGCGGCGCGTCGCCTGACGCCGCAGCCCGAAGGCGGCCGCCGCTCGCAACTGAAGCTGTCGCCGGAGCGCTTCGGCACTGTGCCGCGCGTCTATATCGAGGCGCGCGAGGATCGCTCGGTGCACCTGCCGCTGCAGCGGAAGATGCAGGAGCTGTCGCCATGCCTCGAAGTCTACGGCCTCGACAGCGACCACGCGCCGCAGCTCTCGCAGCCGGATGAGCTGGTTGCGTTGTTCATGAAGGCGGTCGCCGCGCACGCCCGCACGCTGTGACGGATATTGCGACCGCGCTTCAATCGCGGCGGGTAGATCGATGCTTCATTTGTGGGCAAATGGTGCTCATTTCACTTCGTTGACAGCATTTTCGCGCCACCTATCCTGACTACAGTTTTGGCGAGCTGAACAGATCAGATGAAGCCCTCCATTTTTGGCTACCAGGCGCCAACATCCATCGAAGAGGCGATCAGCATTCTGGCCGGCGATCCCGATGCGGTCGTGCTCGCCGGCGGGCAGACATTGTTGCCAGCGATGAATTTTCGCGCCGCCAATCCGTCCACGCTGGTGGACATCCAGCATGTGGCCGATCTGCGTGGCATCGAGGTCGGCGCCGACGTCGTCGTCGTGAAGGCGATGACGCGTCACCGCGAATTCGAACTCGATGCGGAGGTTGCGCGCGTCAATCCGCTGGTCGCTGAGGTCATGCAGCATGTTGCCCATGTGCCGATCCGCAACCGCGGCACGGTGGTGGGCAGTCTCTGCCACGCCGATCCCTCCGCGGAAATGCCGCTGCTGCTGGTCTTGCTCGGAGGCTCCGTGATCGCGCAGGGGCCGTCGGGGCAGCGCGAGATTGCGGCCGAGGATTTCTTTCAATCGTTCCTCACCACCGCTCGCGAGCGGGACGAGATCATCACCGAGGCGCGCTTTCCGGTGCTGTCGAAAGGAGCGGGATGGGCCTTCGACGAGGTGACGCGGCGTCATGGCGACTACGCGATTGTGGGTGTCGGCTGCGTGCTGTCGCTCGATGATCGCGGCCGTGCGTCGCGCGTGCAGCTTGCGGCCTGCGGCATTGCGGATACGCCGGTGCGCCTGAACGAGGCGGAGAATACCCTCACGGGCACGGTGCTCGGTGCGTCCGATCTCGAGGCCGCGGTGGCAGCTACCGCTGCGGCCGTGACGCAGCCCGACGAGATACATGTGTCCCAAACCTATCGCCGCAGGGCGCTCGGCACGCTGATCCGCAGGATGGTGACGACGGCTGCGCAACGTGCGACGCAGATGGAGACCGCCTGATGACGCGAACGATGAAGGCCGCGGTCCCCGATCGCTCCGCCGATGCCGAAGTCGACGTGTCGATGACGGTCAACGGCGAAGTCGTGAGCCGCAGCGTCAGCGTCCGCATGCTGCTGAGCGACTTCCTGCGGCATGAGCTCGGGCTGACAGGCACCCATGTCGGCTGCGAGCACGGTGTCTGCGGCTGCTGCACGGTGCTCCTTAACGGCAGGGCCGGCCGCTCCTGCCTGACGCTGGCGGTGCAGGCGAATGGCTACGATATCCGCACCATCGAGTCGGTCGCCGCCGCTGACGGCACGCTTCATCCGGTGCAGCAGGCGTTCAAGGAGTGCCACGGCCTGCAATGCGGCTATTGCACGCCGGGCATGGTGATGAACATCGTCGCCCGCTTCGAGGAGCCGGGAAAGCTTGATCTTTCCGACGAGGGTATCAGGGATCTGCTCTCCGGCAATCTCTGCCGCTGCACCGGCTATCTCAACATCATCGCTGCGGTGCGCCGCGCCGCCGAACTGCTCGGACGGGCCTGATGTCGACACGCCAATTCGGAGCGCGCGTCGAGCGCAATGTCGATCCCAAGCTGCTGCGGGGCGAGGGCGCCTTCGTCGACGACATTCCGCTGCCGGATGCGCTGCATGTCGCCTTCCTGCGCAGCCCGCATGGGCGGGCGCAGATCGTCTCCATCGATACGTCGGCGGCGAGGCGCCATCCGGGCGTCGCGGCGGTCTTTACGAGCGACGATATCGGCGCGCTCGATGTCGAGATGCCCCTGTTGATTCCGCACCCTTCGATGAAGAATCCGAAGACCCAGCGTCCGCTGGCGCGGGCGATGTCTATTATGTCGGGCAGACGGTGGCGATGGTGGTCGCGGTCGACCGCTATACCGCGGAAGATGCCGCAGCCCTGATCGAGGTCGAGTATGCGCCATTGTCGCTCGAGATGGATCTGGCGAAGGCGCTGACCGACGACGCGCCGCTTGTGCATGCCGACGTGCCGAACAATCTGGCGGCGCATTTCATCCAGACCAGCGGCAATCCGGACGACGCTTTTGCACGCGCCGAGCACGTCACCAAGATCACCGTGCAGGTCGACCGTTCGACCGCAGCGCCGATGGAATGCCGCGCAGTTGCGGCGCGCTGGGACGCAGTATCAGGTGAACTCACGGTGTGGGACGGCACGCAGGCGCCGATCTCGGTGCGCGGGGGGCTTGCGTCCGTGTTCGAACTGGACGAAGACAAGGTCCGCGTCATCGCCCCCGATGTCGGCGGCGGTTTCGGGCAGAAGGTGCTGCTGTTCTATCCCGACGAGCTCCTGGTTCCGATGGCGGCGATGCGGCTCGGGCGCCCCGTGAAATATATCGAGGATCGCCGCGAGAACTTTTTGGGCTCCTCGCAGGAGCGGACGCAGATCCACACCATCGAACTCGCCGCGCTCAGGACCGGCGAGGTGATCGGGCTACGGGATTTCTTCCTGCACGACACCGGCGCCTTTATTCCCTACGGCATCGCGGTGGCGCAGGTCGCTTCGACCTCGATCGCGGGGCCGTACCGCATCCCCAACATCTTCGTGGAGTTCAAGGCGGTCTATACACCGACGGTGCAGGTGACGCCCTATCGCGGCTGCGGCAGACCGCAGGCCTGCTTTGCCATCGAGCGCGCGATGGATCAGCTCGCCGAGGAACTCGGGCTCGACCGTTTCGAGATCCGCCGCCGCAACTTGATCGCCGAGAACCAGTTTCCCTATGAGCGCGACGGATTGCTGTTTGCGGATGGGCTCAAGGTCACGCTCGACAGCGGCCAGTATGGCAAGGCGTTGGCGATGGCCGCAGCCGAGCTCGGCGCGGAGAATTTCGCCGCCGAGCAGGCGAAAGCGCGCGCCGAGGGACGCTATCTCGGGCTGGGGCTCGCCTGTTACGTCGAGGGCACCGGCCTCGGTCCCTACGAGGGAGGCCACGTCAAGATTCATCCGATCACCGGCAAGGTCTATGTCAACACCGGTCTCAGCACGCAGGGGCAGGGCCACGACACGGTGTTCGCGCAGATCGTCGCCGATCAGCTCGGTGTCAGCCCACAGGACGTTATCGTGGTCGAGGGCGACACCAAGGCGTTCGACTGGGGCGTGGCGACCTTTGCCAGCCGCGCCGCTGTGGTCAGCGGCAACGCGATCCACAAGACCGCGCTCACTGTCCGCAAGAAGGTGATCGAAGCCGCCGCCAACATGCTCGATGTCGACCCTGACCAGATCGAGCTGCGCGACTCTGCGGCGTGGGTGAAGGGCTCGAACCGCTTTGCGCCGCTGGCGGCGATCGCAACTGCGAGCAATCCCTTACGTTACGCTTTCAACAAGGCCGCGCAGGCGGCGACACAATTCGCGCCAGCGAGCAAGCATGATGGCCCGCCGCTTGCCGACGGCCAAGCGCCGGGCCTGGAAGCCACCGACTATTACAGCCCGTCGCAATCCACCTGGGCCTATGGCGTGCACGGCGCGATCATCGAAGTCGATCCCGGTCTGTGCACGGTGAAGATCAGGAAATATGTCTGCATCCACGATTGCGGCAACATGATCAATCCGATGATCGTGGAAGGGCAAGTGCTCGGCGGCATCGCGCAGGGGATCGGCGGCGCGCTCTACGAGCATCTCGACTACCAGGCCGATGGCAATCTCGCCAATGCCAGCCTGATGGATTTCCTGGTGCCTTACGCGACCGAGATTCCCAATGTCTCGATCCTGCACCTGGAGACACCGACACCGCTCAATCCGCTCGGCGTCAAGGGTGTCGGCGAAGCCGGCTGCATCGCAGTCGGCGCGGTCGTCGCCTCCGGCGTCGAGGACGCGCTGCGTCCGTTCGGCGCGCTCAAATTCCACCAGGTGCCGCTGTCGCCGAACATGATCTCGCACGCGTTGGAAACTGCTGGATATTGACGCCCGCCGTCATTGCGAGCGCAGCGAAGCAATCCATCTCACCGCTTGGGGAGGCATGGATTTCTTCGCTGCGCTCGCAATGACGTGGAAAGGCCAGCGTGAGGCCGCTACCGCCGCTCCTCGCGCACGTGCGGCTGGCCGAGTGCGCCGGGCTCCTGCGTGATGCCGGAATCCTTGGTGCCGACCCAGATCATGACGGCGATGGTCGCGAGATACGGCGTCATCAGCATCAGATATTGCGGCACGCGGATGCCGGCCGCTGCGATTTGCGGGATCAGCGCCTCGATGCAGCCGAACAGAAGCGCGCCGGCGAGTGCGGGCCACGGCGCCCAGCGCGCGAACACGACCAGCGCCACCGCGATCCAGCCACGGCCGCCGGTCATCCCGGTCACCCATAGCTTGACGCTGACGACCGAGATGTAGCCGCCGGCCAAGCCGATCAGCGAGGAGCCGGCGACGATCGCGAAGATCCGATGCAAGGTGACGCTGACGCCGGCGGCGTCCGCGGCGCCCGGGTTCTCGCCGACGGAACGAATCCGCAAACCCAGCATGGTGCGGAACAAGAGGAAGTTGACGGCAAAGAAGATCAGGATGGTGAGATAGACGATCGGATCCTGCTGGAAGAAGATCCGCCCGATGCCGGGAATTTCCGACAGCGGCCAGATCTTCAGCGGTGCCAGCCCCGTCAATTGCTTGTTCTGCCACTTCGCCAGCGTGCCGACGAGGCCGGTAAAGCCCTGACAGAAGAACACGACCGACAGGCCCGCGATCACCTGGTTGATGCGCAGCACCACCACCAGCACCGCAAACAGCAGCGAGACCACGCTCGCAGCAACCATCGCGGCGACCAGCGCCACCGCCGGATAGCCACCGAGCGCGAGGCAGGCGCCCGCGCCCGCGAGCGCGCCGACCAGCATCAAGCCTTCCGCAGTGAGGTTCAATACGCCGGAACGTTCGGCGATGATCAGGCCGAGCGCCGCAAGCGCGTAAGGCACCGCGGTCACGGGAGCGTTGGCCAGCCAGTTGATGAGGAAATCGATCACAGCGGTCCTCTCAACGTATCCAGCGGATGCGGTGACGGATCAGGAATTCCGACGACGCGACCGTCATGACGATGATCGCCTCGATCATCTGCACCATGGTGAAGGGGATCTGGTAGAATACCTGCAGCGTCTGGCCGGTGATGAAAAGCACCGCGATCAGAAAGCCGACGATTGCGACCACGATCGGATCGTTGCGCGACAGGAAAGCGATCAGCACGCCGGAGAACACGTAGCCATTGGCGAAGGATTGCGTGAGCCGGCCTTCCTGGCTGGCGACATTGACGAAGCCGCCGAGCCCCGAGCAGGCGCCGGAGATCGCGATGATCCAGATCGTCGCCGTCTGCACGGGCACGCCAACGACTTTCGCCATGCGCGGATTGGCGCTGATGAAGCGGGTGTAGAAGCCGATGCGGCTGAGATGGATCATCCAGCCGGCTGCGAGCACGCCGCCGAGCGCGATCAACAGACCGGTGTTGACGCCATAGCCGATATCGGTCAGCCGCTCGAAGGGACGAAAGGGCGTGGACTGCGGGAACGCGGTCTTGGAGTCCTGCCAGGCGCCGTAGAGCAGGTGGAACAGGAAATACATCGCCACGTAATTCAGGAGCAATGTCGCGATGATCTCGTTGACCCGGAAGCGCAGCTTCAGGAACACGACTAGCAGCACCCAGAGCGCGCCGCCGAGTGCTGCGGCCATTCCCATCAGGATCAGCCGCGTGGCCGGCGGGCCGATGTCATAGATCGAGATCGCGGCGGCAAAGATGCCGCCGAAGACCATCTGGCCCTCGATGCCGAGATTCCAGAAGCCGATGCGGAAGGCGAGGCTTGCGCCCAAGCCGACCAGGATCAGCGGCGCGGCCTGGATCAGCACGCCGCGCAGGTTCTCCGCGGTCAGCACGCCCGCAAGCTCGCTGGCGAGCGTCAAGGGTGGGATGCCGGCCACCGCGAGGATCGCGACCGAAATCGCAAGGCCGAGGATCAGCGACGATCCGACGAACACCGCCTGTTTCCATGCCGGCAGGTTCTGGCGCACGTCGAGCGTGAGGCGGCCGAAGCCGCGCGAGGTTACGGGGGTCAATGGTTCGGCTCGGCGCGAGATGTCATGCATGGTCGACCATGGCGCGGCCGATCGCCTGGCGGTCCGCAGGGCGTTCGAATTCGGCGACGATCGCGCCGCGGGTCATCACGCCGATGCGGTCGGACAGGCTCAGGATCTCGTCGAGGTCCTCGCTGATCAGGACGATGGCGGCGCCGCGCTCACGCGCTGCGATCAGGCGTTGATGCACTGCGGCACAAGCGCGCGCATCGAGACCGCGGCTCGGGCTGTGCGCGACCACGACGTCCGGCTCGCGGCTGAACTCGCGGGCGATGACGAGCTTCTGCGCGTTGCCGCCGGACAAGAGTGAAGCCTTCTGCTTGACGCTGCGCACGCCCTGCACGTCGTAATCCTTCACTGCCGCGATGGCGTCGCGGCGCATCGCTGTGCGATCGAGCCTGACAATGCTGCCGTAGCGCCCGGAGCGGATCTGCGCCACCGCAAGATTGTCCTGTATCGGCAGGCTGCCGGCGAGCGCGTAGGCGTAGCGGTCGGCGGGGATCGCGGCGATCGCAGCTTCCCGCCGCTTGGTCGGGCCGGCATGGCTGATGTCGCCGGCGCCATCCACCCAGATCTCGCCGGTGGAGGGCTCGATCGCGCCGATCAGCGCTTCCGCAAGCTCGGCCTGGCCATTGCCGCTGACGCCGGCGATGCCATAGATCTCTCCGGCGCGCACAAAGAAGCTAGTGTTATTGAGCATGGTCCGGCCGTCGGCGCGCGTATAGGTGAGGGCGCCGACATTGAGCCGCGTTGGCCCGCCCTGGTGTGGCGTCCGCTCCGGCAGAGCCGAGGTCTGGCCGACGGTGAGCTCGGTCAATTCTTCCGCGGTCGATTGCCTGGGATCGAGGGTGGCCACCGTCTTGCCGCCGCGCATGATGGTCACGACATCGGCGTAGCGCTTCACGTCCTGCAGCTTGTGCGTCACCAGCACGACCGCGGTGCCGGATCGCGCCAATCGCTGCACGATCTCGAGCAGGCCGATGGCTTCGGCGTCGGTCAGCACTGCGGTCGGCTCGTCGAGGATCAGGATCCTGGCGCCGCCGACCAGCACCTTGACGATCTCGGCCTGCTGCTGCTCGGCCACCGTCATGCTGTCGATGCGGCGATCGGGATCGATGGAGAATTTGAGCGCATCGACCTGCTTCTTGATCGCGTCGCGGATGTCGCGCAGGCCGGAAGCGAAATGCGGTTGCGGATTGGCGAGCAATACGTTCTCGGCCACGGTGAAAGGTCTTACCAGCTTGAAGTGTTGGTGCACCATGCCGATCCCGTGAGAGCGGGCCGAGGCAGGTCCGCTCAGCGAGATCGGTGCACCATTGATGGAGATCGATCCGGCATCCGGCGCGTAGAGACCGGCGGCGACATTCATCAGCGACGATTTGCCGGCGCCGTTTTCGCCGAGCAGGGCATGGACTTCGCCGGAGCGGCTCTCGAAGGACGCGCCATCGAGAGCCAGAGCCCCGTCAAAGGATTTCCTGATCCCGGCAAGTTGCAGGGCCGAATTCATCAGAAGCTATGCTCGCCTATTTCTGGGTGATGACACCAGGCACGAACCAGTCCATCTTCCAGAAGCCGGCATCGTCGAGCGACTTGCCTTCGGCGACGCGGACGGTACCGGCGGTGTCCTTGATCGGACCGGCGAAGATCTGCTTGCCGGCGATGATGGCGTCGCGCTCGGCCATCACCTTGTCGACGACCTCCTTCGGCACCACGCTGTTGCAGCAGGCGATGTCGGTGCCACCATCCTTGATGCCGGGGAAGGCGCCATAAGGATTGGGCTCCCAATTGCCTGCCGCGATTTTCTTCAGTTCGGGCCCGAGGAATTTTTCCCAGGTCCAGGCCGATGAGCACAGCGTTGCCTTCGGCGCGAACTCGCGCAGGTCGCGATGGTGGCCGGTGCCGTAGATGCCGCGCTCCTGCGCCACGATCTGAGGGGTGGGGGTGTCGACATGCTGGCCGATCACGTCGATACCCTGGTCGGCCATGGCCTGCGCCGCGGCGCGTTCCTTGACCGGATCGTTCCAGGCACCGGTGAAGATCACGGTCACCGTGGCCTTCGGATTCATCTTCTGCGCGCCTAATTCATAGGCATTGATGGTCCAGTTCACCGGGCCGATCGGATGCGCGGCGACGAATCCGAGCTTGCCGGACTTCGACATCGCGCCCGCGATCATGCCGCAGAGATACTGGCTCTCATAGGTGCGGCCGTAGAAGGATTCGAGGTTCGGGCCGTTGGTGGTGCCGGAGCCGTTGAGGAACGCGACCTTCGGATATTTCTGCGACAGCTCCTTGAACGTGTCAGAATAGCCGAATGCGGTGCCGATGATCACGTTGTAGCCGCGCTGGATGAAGCGCTCCGCGGCCGGCGTGATCTGTCCCGCAACCTCAGGCACATTTTCGACGAAGGGAATCTGCATGCCGACTTCCTTCTCGATCTTCGGGCGCGCCTCGTCATAGGCCTGCGTCCAGCCGCCGTCGGTCTTGTCGGCGAAATAGAGGAACGCGATCTTGGCCGGCGCCGGGAGTGTGAACCCGGCGGCATAGGCGGCTGCCGCGCCGCCTGTCAGGGCAACGGCAAGAACAGGAATTGTAGTCCAGCGCATCACGCAGATCCTCTCGATGTGCGAAAATTTGTCGACCGTTCAGGACGGGTTCCGAAAAAATCTTCGCATTGTTGGAAAAAATAGCACGCCAATTGTTTAGTCACCGTCGAGCCAATCGATGAGCAGTCCCCTTGCATCCTTGTCGTCGCGCGACCGCGTGCGGTAGCGCGCAGGAATGAGCGAAGCGAGCTTGCGTTCGGCTCGCACATTCCATTGTGTTGCCCGGCGGCATCCGGTCGCGCGCAAGGCGCAAACGAAAATTGATGTGTGATTGATGTTGACGCGCGTTTGCGCGAGCGCCTCCTCGCGGCTTGAATATTGCTTGGCGGCCGCCGATGCGCTGTGATCGATGCGTGCATTGGCGCGGAACGGCAAACTGCTTCGGCGATAGGAGGCGTGATGAAGGCTTATGTGTATGGTGCGAAGCGCGAGCTGTCGCAGGGGTTCGAGGATTTCACGCAGGCCTCGCGGACCGCGATCATCTCCGTCGACATGCACCAGGGACATCTGGCCGATACGCCGGATTGTCCTTGTCCCGCGCCGCGCGCGCGAGAGATCGTCGCGCCGATCGATCAGTTCCATGCCGCGGCGCGCGCGATCGGCGTGCCGGTGATCCACGTCAAATCGGTGCTGCGCAAGGGCGGGGTCGACGACATCGCCGGCATTCCCTCGGCGTGGCGGCGCACCTTTCCGCTCTATGTCGGCGCGATCCCCAACTCCGATGCGCATGCGATCGAAGGTTCGCGCTGGACCGAATTCGTCACCCATGTGGAGCCGCAGGACCTGATCGTCGCCGGCAAGAAGCGGCTGTCGCCGTTCTTCGCTACCGATCTCGATTTTCTGCTGCGGCAGATGAAAGTGCGCACCGTGGTGCTCGACGGCGGCATGACCGATTGCTGCATCCTCAACGCGGCGTTCGATGCCAGCAATCTCAGCTATCGCGTCGTTGTCTTGCGCGATCTGGTGCGTGGCACCAATGAGGAGATGGAAGATGCCGCGCTCAAGATGGTGTCGCTGCATCTTGGCATCGTGACCGACGCCGCCGACCTGCTTGCGGAATGGCGCGGCCGTTGAGCTGAAACCGCGCGGTGCATCAGGAGAAGCAAAAGCGCGGCCGCCGGCCGCTCTGCGCTTTTGCCCCTCGGCCCTGGCCCAACCCATGCAGACTCACCGTCCCGAACAGTAGACACCGCAATGAGGTCATGTTAATCAGACTAAATAAAATTGAGCAAGGTTGAAATGTGAAGGCTGCAGCGTTTGACTATCTCAGGCCAGCCGGTCTCAGCGAAGCGCTCGCGCTGCTCGCGACACACAAGGACGATTGCAAGATCCTGGCGGGCGGCCAGAGCCTGGTTCCGGCGATGAATTTCCGCCTGGCGCGGCCCGCTATCCTCATCGATATCAACGACCTCAACGAACTGGATTACCTGCGCGCGGACGCCGATCAGTTGAGGATCGGTGCGCTGACGCGGCACGCGGCGTTCCATCGGCCGGTGGTCGAGGGGCCGCTCGGCACGCTCTTGGCAAAGGTCGTGCGCCACATCGCGCATTATCCGATCCGCCAGCGCGGCACCTTCGCGGGAAGCCTGTCGCACGCCGATCCCGCCTCGGAATGGTGCCTGGTCGCCACGACCCTTCGCGCCGAGATGGTTGCGAAGAGCGCGCGCGGCGAACGGGTGATTGCAGCAAGCGATTTCTTCCACGGCACGTTCACGACTGCGCTCGAACCTGACGAAATCCTGGCCGAAATCCGCCTACCGCTGATGACGCCGGATTGGCGCGTGGGCTTCTACGAATTCTCGCGGCGCGCCGGCGACTTTGCCTTGGGGATGGCGGTGGCGGCGACAAGGGTTGAAGACGGCACGATCCGCGAGGCCCGGCTGGCTGTCGGCGGTGTCGCCGATCGCGCGATCCGCCTTGGAGCGCTGGAAGGTCAGCTCGTTGGAAAGCCCGCGTCGGCTGTCGTCATCGATGCGATCGCCCACGAGGCGCGCGGCATGATCGAGCCGAACGGCGACATCCATGCCTCGCCCGAGTATCGGCGCGACTTGATCGCCACTTCGGTCAAGCGTGCATTGACCGAGGCGCTGGCATGAACTGGATCGGCCGACGGCTACCACGGCTGGAAGATCCGGCGCTGCTGAAAGGCGGTGGCAGCTATGTGGCCGATCGTGCAAGTAAGGCGGCAGCCGTCAGTTTCGTGCGCAGCCCGGTGGCACGTGGGACGATCGTCGCTATCGAGATCCCATCAGATGCAACGGTCTTCACCGGGCGCAACCTCGCCGACGTGAAGCCGATCCGCCCCATCCTGCATCGGCCCGATTATGTCGCGATCGGCCAGCCCGTACTGCCGGTCGATCGCGTCAGCTTCTGCGGGCAGGCGCTCGCGGTCGTCGTCGCCGACGATCCTGCGCTGGCGGAAGATATCGCCGAGCAGGTGTTCGTCGATATCGACGTTGCGGACGCCATCATCGATTTCGAAACCGCGCTGGCGCCAGATGCAACGCCGGTGCATCCCGAAGCTGCATCTAACGTGCTGGTCGAAGGGCGCATGAAGACGCAGGGGCTCGACAACGCCTTTGCGGATGCCGCCGAGATCGTCGCGCTGGACGTGCGTTCGCACCGGCAATCGGCGGCGCCAATGGAGAATCGCGGCGGGCTCGCCGAATATGATGCCGCATCGGGACGCGTCACGCTGACCGCATCGGTGCAGATGCCGCATATGCTCAGGACCGGCATCGCCGACACGCTGGACATGCCAGAGTCGGACTTGCGCGTGATCGCGCCCGATGTCGGCGGCGGCTTCGGGCAGAAGATGTCGCTATTTCCCGAATATGTCGTGCTGGTGTGGCTGGCTCGTAAACTGAAGCGGAGCGTCGCCTGGATCGAGGACCGCCGCGAGAATCTGCTCGCCTCCGCCCATAGCCGCGACCAGGCGTTCAGC
This sequence comes from Bradyrhizobium sp. LeoA1Lang, assembly GCF_055413685.1. Classification (NCBI taxonomy): domain Bacteria; kingdom Pseudomonadati; phylum Pseudomonadota; class Alphaproteobacteria; order Hyphomicrobiales; family Nitrobacteraceae; genus Bradyrhizobium; species Bradyrhizobium sp. LeoA1Lang. The sequence continues at coordinate 27,919 of NZ_JBVAPG010000089.1, forward strand.
CTGCGCGGAGCCTTCGCCAAAGACGGCAGGCTGCTCGGGCTGGAGGCGGATTTGCGTTCCAACATCGGCGCGTTCTCCTGCTATCCCGTGACCTGCGGGGTCGAGCCGCTGATGGCCTTTGCCGAACTGCCGGGCCCCTATGATTTCGCCGAATACGGCGTTCGCTCGCGCGGCGTGACCACCAATACCTGCATGATGGCGCCGTATCGCGGCGTATCGCGGCCGACGCTGACCTTCTCCATGGAACGGATGATGGATGTCGCGGCGAAACGGCTCGGCATCGATGCCGCCGAGATCCGCCGCCGCAATCTGATCAAGGCGTTTCCGCATCGTTCGCCGACCGGCCTTGTCTATGACGAGGGAAGTTATCTGCAGGCGATGGAGGTCGCAATCGATGCCGCGGACCTGCCGGCGTTCCGGGCGCGGCAGTCGGCGTTGCGCACGCTCGGGCGCTATCTCGGCGTCGGCATTTCCGTGTTCAGCGAGCGGACCGGCTACGGCACGCCGGCCTATGCCGCGCGCGGCATGGACATCGTGCCGGGCTACGAGATCGTCGATTGCTCGATGGATCCTTCGGGCGACGTCGTGCTGCGCATCGGCTCGTCACCGCATGGCCAGGGCCTGAAGACCAGCCTTGCGCAACTGGTGTCCGATGAACTCGGCATCGAGCCGCAGCGCATCCGGATCATCTCCGGCGATACCGATGCGACGCCCTATGGCTGGGGCACCTTTGCCAGCCGTTCGATGGTGATCGCCGGCGGTGCCTCGAAGCTCGCGGCGGGAAAGATCGCGGTGAAGCTCAAGACCATAGCCGCGACCTTGATGGAAACATCATCAGACAATATCGAATTGAAGGACGGCTGGGCGCGGGTGAGCCATTCCAACCAGGCCATGGAGATCGGCGCGCTGGCGCGGGCCGCCTATCACCAGAGCCATCGCTTCGAGGGGCTATTGCCCGGACTGCATGAGAACGCGGTCTACGATCCCGGCGGCACGTTCTCGAATGCCTGCCATATCGCTTTTGTCGAGGTCGACATCGAGACCGGCGGCGTCAATATCGAACGCTTTCTCGTCGCCGAGGACGCTGGCGTCCTGATCAATCCGATGATCGTCGATGGCCAGATCACCGGAGGCGTCGCGCAAGGCATTGCCAACGCGCTGTTCGAGGAGATCGTCTACGACGACACCGGCAATCTGCTGACCGCGTCCTTTGCCGACTATCTGCCGCCGACCGCGGCGGAGATCCCGGAGATCGAGATCATGCACATGGAAACTGTCTCGCCCGAAAGCGTGACCAAGGCGAAAGGCGTCGGCGAGGGCGGGGCGATCGGGGCGCCGGCGGCGGTCGTCAACGCGATCTGCGATGCGCTGTCTCCCTTCGGCATCGAACTGTTCGAACTGCCTGCAACCCCGCAGCGCATCCGCGAGGCGCTGCGCCGGGCCGGAGGTGCGAGCTATGCCTGACAAGCGCGACGTTACCCTTGCCGTGAACGGCAAGACTTACGCAGTATCGATCGAGCCGCGCCGGAGCCTTGCCGACGTCCTGCGCGACGATTGCGGGCTGACGGGCACGCATCTCGGCTGCGAGCATGGCGTCTGCGGCGCCTGCACCGTGCTGGTGAACGACAAGCCGGTCCGCTCCTGCCTGATGTTCGGTGTGCAGGCTGAGGGCAAGACGGTGCGCACCGTCGAGGGACTGGCCGACGGCGAGACGCTGCATCCGCTACAGCAGGCGTTCTGGGAAAATCACGGCTTGCAATGCGGCTTCTGCACCCCGGGCTTCCTGATGCTCGCCGCCGGCGCGCTGCAGGAAAATCCTGATATGTCCGACGACGACATCAAGGACGTGCTGTCGTCGAACCTCTGCCGCTGCACCGGCTATCAGAACATCGTCAAAGCGGTGCGGCTGGCCGCGCGCGAGATGCGGGCGAGAGCGCGGCAATGAGCTTTGTCGGCCGCTCGCTGCGACGGATCGAGGACCGTCCGCTGCTGATGGGCCAGGGCGCGTTCGCCGCCGACTGCAACTGGCCGGGCCAGCTCCACATGCGCGTGGTGCGTTCGCCGGTCGCTTTCGGCCGCATCCTTGGCATCGAAACCGAGGAGGCAACCGCGCTCGAGGGCGTCGTCGCGATCTGGACCATTGCCGATCTCGACGATCTGCCGCCGATCGATTTCCGCCAGATGGGCCTCGAGCGGCTCGCGCCATACCGGCAATTCGTGCTAGCGCGCGATTATGTGCGTTATGTCGGTGAGCCTGTGGCTGTGGTTATCGCCGTCGATCCCTATGTGGCCGAGGATGCGGCCGATCTGGCGTTTTGCGATGTCGAGGAACTGGAGCCGCAGCTCGATGCGACCGCCGAGCCGGTGGCGTTCATGCCCGATGTTCACCCCGGATTGATGTCCGAGCCGGCGGTGATCCGCCGCGGCTATGGCGATCTCGACGCGGCCTTTGCTCGCGCGCACAGAGTGGTCGAGTTGGAGGTGAAGATCGGGCGCCATACCGGCGTGCCGATGGAGACGCGCGGCGGGTTGTGCGTCTACGACGGAGACAAGGATACATTCACACTCTACGGCGCCGCCAAGGTGCCGCACTATAACCGCGACGCCATCAGCAGGATGCTGGGCCTCGCGCCGGGACGGCTCGAGCTCAGCGAAGGCCATGTCGGCGGCGGCTTCGGCATTCGCGGCGAGCTTTATCCCGAGGACGTGCTGGTCTGCGCCGCGGCGCTGCGGCTGCAGCGTCCGGTGAAATGGATCGAGGATCGAAGGGAGCATCTGCTCGCCGCCAACCATTCGCGCGACCAGGTCTATCGGCTCAAGGCCGCCGTCGACTCGAGCGGATTCATCCTTGGCCTGAAGGCGGATTTCTTCACCGACCAGGGCGCCTATGTCCGCACCCACGGCACCACGGTCACCGATCTCTCGGCGGGCCTGCTGCCGGGCCCTTATGTCATTCCCGCCTATGGTGTCGCTGGCCATATCCGGCTCACCAACAAGACGCCGGCCGGCACCTACCGCGCGCCCGGCCGCTACGAATCCACTTTCGCGCGCGAGCGGCTGATCGACGCGATCGCCGCGGAGCTCGGCCTGTCACCGGTCGAGGTGCGCCGCGTAAACCTGATCGGCGAAGCGGCAATGCCCTTCGATCGCGGCTTCGAGACGCTTGGGACCAAGGTCGTCTACGACTCCGGCAAGTACGCCGATCTGCTCGAACGCGTGCTGGCGCATCTCGACTATCATCGGCTGCAGCAACAGCTCGCTGAACGTCGGAGTGGCGGCGAGCTGGTCGGCTTGGGCCTTGGCTATTTCGTCGAGAAGAGCGGTCTCGGTCCGCAGGACCTGGTGCGGATGAGGCTCGACATGCACGGCGATATCGAGATCGTCACCGGCGTTGCCTCGGTCGGGCAGGGCGTTGAGACCGCGCTGGCGCAGATCTGCGCGGAGACGCTGCGGGTGCCGATCGAGCGCATCCGCGTGATCCATGGCCAGACCGACCGGATCGAAATCGGCTTTGGCGCCTTCGCCTCGCGCGTCACCGTCATGGCGGGCTCCGCCGTGAAGATCGCTGCCGAAGCACTGCGTGCCAGCGCGCTGGAAGTGGCGGCAAAGCTGTTGCAGACCACACCGGAGGTGCTCCGCCTGTCGAACGGCATGATCGAGACCGTCAATGGCAGCGCCTCGCTGCCGCTTGGCGATGTCGCCGCGCATCTCGAGCCGACGGGCGGGTTGACGGGCGAGGGGCGTTTCGCTTCCTCGCACATGACCTATCCCTATGGCATCCACGCCGCACAGGTCCGCGTCGATCCCGCAACCTGTGCCGTCACCATCGAGCGCTATGTGGTCGCCTACGATGTCGGGCGCGCCGTCAATCCGATGCTGATCGAAGGCCAGATCGTGGGTGGCGTGGCGCAGGGCGTCGGCGGCGCGTTCCTGGAAGAGTTCGTCTATGACGAGAACGGCCAGCCGCTGGCGGCGAGCTTTGCCGATTATTTGATGCCGACCTGTCACGAGGTGCCAGACGTCGAAGTGCTCCTGCGCGAGGATGCGCCGTCGCCGCTCAATCCGCTCGGCGTCAAGGGCGCGGGCGAGGGCGGGATCAATGCGGCTGGCGCGGCGCTCGCGGGTGCCATCGACGCCGCCATCCAAAAGCCCGGCGCGGTCGCGCAGCTTCCGATCACGCCCGGCCGCCTGCACGCCATCTTGCGCGGGGGCCGATCATAAGGGGGCCTCAGTCGCGATCGAGGTTGAACCAGAGCGTGCGGACCTTGGTCTTGCCGTGGTTCCAGAGCTTGTGCTTGCGGCGCGAGCTATAGGCGATGAGATCGCCCTGCCGCAGCACGTGCTTGATGCCGTCGACCTCGACGGTCAGTTCTCCCTGCAGCACGAAGCCATATTCGAATCCGTCATGGGTGATCGGATGCTCGGCGCTGCCGGTATGCGGGGCATATTCGTTCACGGCGACCGAGACCCCGCGGCTGCGGTCTTCCCGCATCAGCCGCCGCACGACATGCTGCGCGGTCTCGACGACGCGCGCCTCGGACGCGCGCACCACGATCTTCTCCTCGGCAAGGCTGCCGCTGACGAGCAGATCCGACATCGTGACGCCGAGCGCGCTCGCGATCACGATCAGCGATCCGATCGAGGGCGAGGCGCGTCCGCGCTCGACCAGGCTGAGCATCGAAGTGCTGAGGCCGGAGACGTCGGCAAGCTCCTGCAGCGTCAGTCCGCGCGCCTGCCGCAATTCGCGGATGCGCACGCCGATGGCGGCGAGCGTGTTCGCGGTGGTCTCGGCGATTTCCTCCGACAGATGGGCAAGATCGGCGTTCGCCTCGGTCTCGGATTGGCTCATGTGCTGACGCTCCCGGCGCCGTTCGTCCTGGTCTTCGCAAAGAAGACGTTGCGTGTCCTGTGATTTTGAATATACTAAAAATACTTTAGTTTGGATCAAAAAATAGGCGGCGATGGCCAATCTCTCGTTTTCCCAGGTTCGAGTCATCGACAGCGCCGCCGGATGTCCAGAAATACCGATCGTGGAGGGCGAGGGCAACGCGAAGGTTGTGCTGTCGCCGCACAATGGCGCGGCGTTCCGCAGTTTTCAGCTCGTGTCGCTGCAGCAGAATGCGCGCACCATCGACCTCAGCCATGCGTCCGACTGCGTGTACTACGTGATCGCGGGCGAGGGCGCGATCGTCGATACGGCCGGTGGCTCGCGCCACGAGGTCGCCGAAGGGCACATGGTCCATATCGATGCCGGCGATCGCTACCGCATCGAGGCGGGTGCAGCCGGCATCAAGGTGATCGGCGGGCCGTGCCCGGCCGATGCCAGTCTCTACTCAATGATCGCAGCGAGCTAGACCATGGCCATTCGCCTGTTTCATCGCGACCATCCGACGCTGCGCTTGCCGCTGATCTCCAAGGACGCACGTTTCGTGATCTGGCCCGGCGTCGGCGCCTGGCAGGCAAATCTCAACTATGTCTGCCTCGAACCTGGCGAGGCCAACGTTCCCCATATCCACACCCAGTCGGAGGACACGATCTTCATCCTCGAAGGCGAGGGGACGATTCACGACTACACCAACAACATCTCGCTGCCCTTCCACGCCGGCTGCGTCGTCCACGTGCCCGTGGGCGTCAAGCATGCGGTCGCGGCCGATCGTGGCAGCCATATCGTCAGTGTCGGCGGTCCCTGTCCGGCTGACGTTCCGCTGCTGAAAAAAGTCGGTGCGCTGCCGGCGGATGCGACGCCGCCGCTATCGGCGTAATCGGGCCGGCGCATGAAGCTGGGCTCCGCGGCATGGATGAACTGGTCGAGGTGATGGGCGATGTCGCCAGCGCCAGCCTTGCACGACACTAGCCGTCCCGTGTTCCAGCGCCAATACTACATTGTGACCCTCAGCGACGACTGCCGCTCCGTGTGGCGGTGGGAAATCAAGCGCAGAGGCGCGCCGATGGGCGTCAGAGTGACCGGAGATGGATATTCATCCCAGCGCGCGGCGGAAGAGGCCGGAAAGCACGCCCTCGCGGAATTCCTCCTTGCGGTCGCTTCCGAGCAGAAGCGCGGATGAGATGATCGCGTCGACGTGTGCTCGGAACGGATCGATCAGCCAGACCTCTGCGCCTGCTCGGCGAACCGCCGGTCTTTTATCGCAGGCCCTGGCAAATCAAGGGGGCTGCGGTGTTACACCGCAGCCCTGAAAGCAGATACGGTCGCGACTACATCTGAAAGACTTACTGGCAGGGATACCGCCGGCCCTTTGCCACGTACGTATTCGACGCTGGATCGTAGGAGCGGTAGCGCTGCGCGCAAGATGCCGCGTGCTGCTGGGCGGCGGCGGCTTCCTGCTGGGCGGCGGCAGTGGCTGCACCGGCCGCGATGGCGCCGCCGATGAGGCCGCCGACCAGTCCGCCAACACCGACGCCGTTGTCATAGCACTGTCCGTAACGGCACCAGACCTTCTCGGTCAATGCCGGGACCGCGGCAGCAAGACCCGTGCTGGTCTGTAACGGAGCCGAAATCGCGGAGGCTGAAAACACCACGGCACCGGTGGTGGTCATCAAAACGACATTCAAAATGTGATCGGTTCGCATCGAATCTCCTGCTTCATTCCTGTGGGCGCAGGTCGGCGCCTGCCTCCCGATTCCTGAACATGGATTACGGGCTCGCCTGGCCTCGGCCCGGGCGAGACCGTATACGCACGGCCGGTTGCAATTCGCGCGTCAGCATAAGTTCACAGATGGGCGGAGTTTATTGGCCGGCTGCGTCCACGACGCGGCAGAGGTTATTGCTGACACCTGGAGCCAAGTGTCCTGGCGGCAAGGTGAAGACCGCATCGACGCGGCTACCTCGGCCTTCCTTGCGGACGACGACTTGCAATGTTTGTGGTCGGCCGGATCCGGTTGTCTCTTGCTGAGTGGTCAGCGTGCCAAGCTTCTTGTCCACGTTCACACCGACAAAGCCCTCTGCCAGAACGGCCCGGGAAACCTTGTCAAGGGCGACACTGGGATTGACGGACGGGAAAATCATCCAGGTCTTGTGGGTCATGCCCGTCACCATCGGAACGCCGCTGCTCTGGAAGTGCTCTGCGCAGCTATCGGCCAGCGCAGGCATAGACGACAGAACCATGAGCGTGAACACGCAAGTTATTCTTGTAAGCATGCTTTCATAACCTGTTGGAGTAAGTCGGGAGGATTGCGACCAAACGCGCCGTAAGTCCATCGATGCCTTCGCATTCTGGATGGAGGCATTCGGATTTTGGCTAGTGCACGGAGTGATCCTGCAAGCGATCGGCGATCTGGCCGACGTAGGAAACGCCGACGCTCGCCTGCGACGTCACGCGCAGGTCGAGCCCGCCTGCCATGAGCGCCGCGAGAATGGATCAGCGCTTTTTCGGAAGTAAGCGGTAAGAGCTCCCACGTTCGCAGTGATCAGCGGGCGCGTGCGTAGCGGATCGGCATCCAGTATTGGCGCAGCGCCTCGACGGCCGCTGGGATATCGAGGTGGGCATTGCGAAGAAAGTCCT
>NZ_JBVAPG010000008.1:0-126996 GCF_055413685.1 Bradyrhizobium sp. LeoA1Lang
CGTCGTGCCGACGAGCTTCCGATCTGGCTGCACCAATACAACTGGCATCGGCCTCACGGCGGTATAAAATCTCAAACGCCGATCAGCAGACTCGGTCTCACCGAGGACAACCTCTTGAGGCTCCACATCTAGCTCTTTGTTTGAGCATGATCTTTTTCGGAAAACCGGTCTCCACTTTTCCGGATCATGCTCTAGCCTCTTCCGCAGTTTGGCCCTTCGATCCCGATCGGCTATTTTGTCGCAGGCATGGCAGCAGCGCCGCCGGAGCATGGTTGCGTCCTGTTCCCGGCATCCCCGTAGAATTGCGGAGGTTCCCCTGATGTGTTCTAACGTCAGGGGCCAGCGTTACCCGGAAAATCAGTTTTGAATCCGAAACATCCGTCTGCTGCCGTCCGGTGGAGTTTTCATACGGCCATTGCATGCGGAGATAGCGCATGAAGCCGTTTGCGTCGCCTTACGATCTGACGAACGGGCAGGAGTCAGTCGTCGTCGACGATGACGAGAGCGTACGACGGGCGCTTGCCAACTTGTTCCAATCGGTGGGCCTACAGGTGCAGGAGTTCGGCTCCGCTGCGGAACTGCTGCACAGCAAGCTGCCTGATGTCGCGAGTTGCCTGGTGCTGGACATCCGGCTGCCGGGGTTGAGCGGGCTCGATCTCCAGCTCGAATTGGCCAGGGCGGACGTCCACATTCCCATCATCTTCATGACCGGTCACGGCGACATTCCGATGAGCGTCCGGGCCATGAAGGGCGGGGCAGTCGACTTCCTGACCAAGCCGTTCCGCGATCAGGATATGCTCGATTCCGTGATGACGGCGATCAAGCGCGATCGCGAAAGGCGCGAGGCGGAGAAAGCCGTTACGGGCCTGCGAGAACATTTCGAGACCTTGACCGAACGTGAACGCGAAGTGCTCGCTTTGGTGGCTGCGGGCCTCATGAACAAGCAGATTGCGGCGCAGATCGGTGTTGCCGAGATCACCGTCAAAATCCATCGTGGCCGCGTCATGAAGAAGATGGGCGCAAAATCGCTGGCCGATCTGGTCAGGATGGCCGAAATGATCGGGATTCGTCGCCGATAGGTGTGGGCGAGAAACCTAAGTATGATTCCCCGCTGTATCGATAGAGCGCATTTTACCATTACCAGTGCACGATCCGGGGAAGCGGGTACCGGCTTTTCCGCGCGACAAACGGGGAGGGTTTGCGCGCAGATCGTGTCCCAGACAACATCTAGGGCGGGCTGACGGTTCGTGGAAAAGTCATCGCGCGCTAGCGGAAGCTTTATCCCCGTTTCCCCGAAGGACAGCGATCTTGCCGACAACACCGATGATTTCCATCATCGACGACGACGCGTCCGTCCGTACCGCGACCGACAATCTACTGAGGTCCCTGGGTTATGGCGTTCTCACGTTCGGGTCGGCTGACGAATTTCTGCAGTCGGATGTGCTCGACCTGACCTCCTGCGTGATCGCCGACGTCAATATGCCCGGCACCAACGGCGTCGAGCTTCTGCTTCGCCTGCGCGCCAGGGGCACGCAGATACCTTTCATCTTTATCACGGCTTTTCCCGAGGCGGCCGTGTCCGCCCGGGCCGCAAGCGCCGGTGCAGTCTGTCTCTTGACCAAGCCGTTCGAGACAGACAATCTGGTTCAAAGCCTTGAGCAGGCCCTGCAGGGGCGTGGTGGGCAAGGTCCGGACCAGTAAGGTCCTGAATTCTTCGGCCGGCGGGCTTTCCCGACCCCGGTCGGTCGGTAGGCGGGACAGGTCCCGACTGATCACCAAAACCGCAGCTCGGCCGCCCTTCACGGCTCGTCCAGTCCTGCCACACGGAAATTCAACGGGTCTTGAGTTGGAAGAACTCCTGAGCGACCGTAAGCAGGTATACCACGATCGGGCGGCATAAGGAGCATTCGGCATGTATCCGGGCCAGCGTAGCAGCGAAACACGTGCGCCGGTCTTGTCCGTCGATGCGCCGCGCGGCCCTTCAGATTGGCGTTTGGGACTGACCGATATCGATCAGACGCCTTGGGTGACGTTCTCCCGTTATGCGATTGCGATCTTGTCGGTTACTGCAGCTCTATTCGCCTCCAAGGCCGCGGTCGAGTACCTGAACATCGAACCGTACGTATCGCTGTTTCTATGCGCGATCATGTTTGCGGCCTGGTTTGGGGGCCTCGGCCCGGGCTTGGTGTCGACCGCGCTTGCCGGTTTGGCGTTCGAGTATTTTGTGACGACTCCGACCCATTCGTTCGAGATCGATGTTCATCAGATCCCGCGCGTGAGCTTGTTCTTGATCACGGCGCTGTTCGTCAACTGGATCAGTGCGGCGCAGAGAAAGGCGACGAGATCGTTGGAGCTTTCCCGCCGCGACCTCTTGGCCGCGCTCGATGAGCAGAAGCGGACCGAGGCCCGGCTGCTGCGGAGCGAAATGTACCTGGCCGAGGCCCAGCGGCTGAGCCGGACCGGAAGTTTCGGCTGGAAGGTGGCGACCGGCGAGATCAGTTGGTCGGAGGAGACGTTTCGGATCTTTGAATGCGATCCGGCGACAACGCCGACACTGGAGTTCGTTCTGCAGCGTATGCATCCCGAAGATCGGGATTTCGTGCAGCAATTGCTCGAGGAGGCGTCCCGGGATGGCGTGGATTTCGGTCATGATGCCAGGCTGGTGATGCCGAACGGCGCGGTGAAGCATATCCGAACCTTGGCCCATGCGGTGACGGACGGTCCTGATGGCATCGAGTACATCGGTGCGGTGACCGACGTCACGGCCGCCAAGCAGGCCGAGGCCGCGCTCAACGACGCGCAGGCGGACCTCGCGCACGCCACGCGCGTGATCTCGCTCGGCGAGTTGACATCCTCCATCGCCCACGAGGTGAACCAGCCGCTGGCCGCGATCATGTCCAACGGCGAAGCCTGCCTGCGCTGGCTCGATCGCGGCGCGGCGGGCATGGAGCATGCGCGGCGCTCGGTGGAATGGATCGTCAAGGATGTCAGCCGTGCGGCCGACGTGATCGGGCGCGTTAAGGCGCTGGCACGCAAGACCGATACCGAGCGGGCGCTTCTTGACATCAACGAGGTCGTCAACGAAGCCCGCGTGCTGATGCGGCGCGAGCTCACGAGCAAGCAGATCACGCTGCGCACGGAGCTCGCGGCCGATCCGCTGATCGTCCGGGCCGACCGCGTTCAATTGCAGCAGGTCGTCATGAACCTGGTGATGAACGGCGTCGAGGCGATGCAGCCGGTCACGGATCGGCCGCGCGAATTGCTGATCCGATCGCAGCGCAGTTTCGACGCCGATCAGGCCATCCTGATCATGGCGGACTGCGGCGTCGGTTTCTCCGACGAGAACGCCGAGCGGCTGTTCAATGCGTTCTTCACCACCAAGTCGACCGGCCTTGGCTTGGGATTGTCGATCTGCCGCTCGATCGTCGAGGCCCATGGCGGAAAGCTGTCCGCCACCCGCAATGCCGGGCCCGGCGCGACCTTCCAGTTCACCCTGCCTCTCCATGAGGATGTCGGGCGGGCGCAATAAGCCTGCCCGACTGAGCTCATGCCTTCGGCAAGATGCCCAGGTTCATGCCTTCGGCATGATACCCGGGCTGTTGTCGGGCCACTTCGCAATCGTCGCTTCGTCGATGTTCAGATGCTGCGCGACCAGCTTGGGCGGCGTATGCGTGAGCCAGTTCGTCAGCGAGACTTCCTCATAGCGAGGCGCGCGGAACACGCCGACGAATTGCAGGTCGGTATCGCCGACGTTCTCGACATAGTGCCCGTAGTTCCGCTTGACGTAGCCGATGTCGCCCGCGTTGAAGTCCATCGTCAGCGCATTGGGGCCGGTGTTGAACACCGTCATCCGGCCCTTGCCCTTGATGTAGTATTGCCACTCGTCGGCGTTCGGGTGCCAGTGCATCTCGCGGACCGCGCCCGGTTTGAGCGTGACCAGCGCCGACGCGACGGTCGTTGAAACATTGAAGTTGGTGCTGTCGGCAACGTGAATCGTGCCGGCATCGGACTGCTTGAGCGGACGCGAGCCTTCCAGCGAGAAGATGAAGGGATGCGGCGGCATCTCCGCATTCCTGCTCATCGCAGCGCGGTCGGCGGCGAGGTCGCCGGGCACGGTACCCTGGAATATCCAGAGGTTGTGCAGCGGAATGTTCGCGAAGCTCTCGACGGGAACGCCGAAATTCTTGGCGAGCACTTCGGGCGGCGTATGGGCCATCCAGTCTGACAGCAGCAGCGTATTGAATTCGTCGGCGTGGCCGTCATCGAAGCAGATCACGAATTCGCATCCGTCTGGTCCGAGACCCTGCAGCGAGTGCGCCGTGCCGGCCGGGAAATACCAGAGGTCGCCCGCCTTGACGTCGCCGACATAAGGACGCCCCTGCGCATCGAGAACGGTCACGCGGCAGGTGCCATAGGTCATGATCGCCCACTCGGCGGCCTGATGCCAATGCAGCTCCCGGATGCCGCCGGCGGCGAGGCGCATGTTCACGCCGGATATCTCCGTCGAGATCGCGAAATCGTCGACCGTGACCTGCCGCGCCCAGCCGCCGTTCTGGATGCGTCTCGCTGCATTGTTGAAGGACGCCCAGGTCGTCGGCAGGCCGCCAACGTCGGTCGCGGGCGGAGTGAATGCGGATGGAAACTGTTTTGCAATGGCCGGATTCTGCGGACCGGGATCGGTCAGACTTCCAGGCGACTTGGCATTGATGGCGCCCTGAGGCGGCTCGTCCGGGTTACCGAAGCTTGCAGCATGCGCGGATGCGGTCATTGCGGCTCCGACAGCCGACGCCGCCAGAAGATCTCGTCGCGAGAACATGGATTGAGACTCCAGAAAGAGAAGATCAGACCGGCATAGATCCGCTCATCAGCGGACCGTTCGTCGACAGTTAAACAGGCGATCCTCGTTTCACTTCCGTAATGACACGCGTTTTTCCGGAATGCACTGCCGTGATGACAGATGACGCGCAGTTGCGTGAGCGCGATGCGCAAGCTCTTCACGCGGCGGGCGGTGCGATTGCGCAATTCCGGCCTCGTTTTGGAAAGACATCTGTTGGACGGCTCTCCTTTACTCAGTCGATCCCGCCCATTTTCAAAGGCCTTTGCCAATGACCGTTCGCAAATCCATCCGTCCCTATCATCAGCCGGCCGGCGGGTGGGGAGCGCTCAAGGCGCTGAGCGAGCATCTGATCGAGCAGCGCGTTCCGATAAAGGGTGCAACGACGCTGAGCCGGATGAACCAGCCCGAAGGATTCGACTGTCCGGGCTGCGCCTGGCCGGATCCGAAGCATACCTCGTCGTTCGAATTCTGCGAGAACGGCGCCAAGGCGGTTGCCTGGGAAGCGACGGCGAAGCGCTGCACGCCGGAGTTCTTCGCCGAGCACTCCGTCACCGAGTTGTCCGGCTGGAGCGATTACGATCTCGAAATGGTCGGCCGGCTCACCCATCCGATGGTCTATGACGGGGAATCCGATCATTACCGTCCGGTAAGCTGGGACGATGCGTTCGCGATCATCGGCCGTCACCTCAACGCGCTGCCCGACCCGAACACGGCGGAGTTCTACACCTCAGGTCGCACGTCGAACGAAGCCGCGTTCCTCTATCAGCTTTTCGCCCGCGAATACGGCACCAACAATTTTCCTGATTGTTCGAACATGTGCCATGAGGCAACCAGCGTCGGCCTGCCGCAGTCGCTTGGGGTAGGGAAAGGCACCGTGCTGCTCGACGACTTCGACAAGGCGGACTGCATCTTCATCTTCGGCCAGAATCCCGGCACCAACAGCCCGCGCATGATGACGAGCCTGTGGAAGGTGTCGCGCCGGGGTGCAGCGATCATTTCCTTCAATCCGTTCCGCGAGCGGGCGCTGGAGCGCTTTCAATATCCGCAGAATCCGATCGAGATGGCGACGTTGTCGGCGACCAAGATCAGCTCGCCGCTCTACCAGGTGCGCGTCGGCGGCGACATCGCCGCGCTCAAGGGCATCATGAAGGTGATGGTCGAGGAAGACGCGGCCGCGCGCGCAAGCGACAAGCCCGAGCTCCTCGATTGGGATTTCATCCGTGGCCATACCGCCGGCATCGAGGCGTTCATTGCGGATCTGAAAGCTGTGCAATGGCCCGATATCGAGCGGCAATCCGGTCTCTCGCGCGAGGATCTTGAGCATGCCGCCCACGTCTATATGAAAGCCGAGCGCGCGATCATCGTCTATGGCATGGGCATCACCCAGCACAAGCGCGGCGCCTGCAATGTGCAGCAGCTTGCCAACCTCGCGCTCCTGCGCGGCCACATCGGACGCGAGGGCGCAGGCCTCTGTCCGGTGCGCGGCCACTCGAATGTGCAGGGCGACCGCACCGTCGGCATCACCGAAGTGCCGACAAAGGAGTTCCTCGACCGGCTGGAGCACCGGTTCGGCTTCGAGCCGCCGACCGCGCACGGCCACAATGTGGTGACGGCGCTCGAGGCGATGCTTCGCGGCGAGGTGAAGGTGTTCGTCGCCATGGGCGGCAATTTCGCTGCGGCTATACCGGACTGGCAGCAGACGCAGGCCGCGTTGCGCAATCTCGATCTCACGGTCCATGTCTCGACCAAGCTCAACCGCAGTCATTTGATCCATGGGCGCGATGCGCTGATCCTGCCGTGCCTCGGGCGCACCGAGATCGATATCCAGGCGACCGGACCGCAATCGATCACGGTCGAGGACTCGATGTCGATGGTTCACGCCTCCGGCGGCCGCAACAAGCCAGCCTCGGAGCATCTTTTGAGCGAGCCTGCGATCATCGCCGGAATCGCGCGTGCCACCCTCGGCAACCGCAGCGTGGTGGACTGGGAGCCCTTGTCGCCGACTACGATCGCATTCGCGATGCGATCGAAGACGTGTTCCCGATCTTCCAGGGCTACAACGCCCGCATCCGCGTGCCGGGCGGTTTCCATCTCACTTCGACCGCGCGCGAGCGCATCTGGATGACGCCGTCGGGAAAAGCCAATTTCCTGCTGTTCGATGGACTTGGCGAAGATACGTGCGAGAGCGATCCGGAGATGCTCTGGCTGAGCACCATCCGCAGCCATGATCAGTACAACACGACGCTCTATTCGATGTCGGACCGCTATCGCGGCGTATACGGCCAGCGCGACGTGGTGTTCCTGAACGAGGAAGAAATGAAGAAGCGCGGCCTTGCCGACGGCGACCGGGTCGATCTCGTCACGCTGTCGACTGATGGGATGGAGCGCAGCGTGCACAATTTCCGCGTGGTCCGCTATTCCTTCCCGAACGGCTGCTGCGCCGCCTATTATCCCGAGACCAACCCGCTCGTGCCGCTTTATGCGCATGATCCCATGAGCTTCACTCCGTCGTCCAAGGGAATTCCGATTCGGATCGTGCGCTCAGCGACGGAGCAAAGCTGAAGCGACGAGCCACCTGACCTCGCCCCGCTCGCGGGGAGAGGTCGGAATTCAAGCGAAGCTTGAATTCCGGGTGAGGGGGACTCTCCGCAGACGTAACTCTCACCATGTTCGCGGAGCCAACCCCTCACCCCGCCCTCTCCCCGTGAAGGACGGGGAGAGGGAGAGACAGAGGCCGCGGTCACGCGGCGGCATTCTCATTCACGCCGAACCGCTTCTCGAATTCTGCGACGTTGACGAGGCCGCGGCGGTGGGTGCCTTCGCCGATCTTGCGCTCCTCGTTCCAGGCCTCGACCGCGAACAGGATGTGCCTGGAATCGAGCTCGATGACGCGGGCGGTCGCGCGCACGGTGTGGCCGATCGGAGTTGCCGCGAGGTGGCGGACGTTCACCTCCATGCCGACGCTGACAAATCCCTTCGGCAGCGCCGCTGAGATGGCGGCACCTGCGGCGATTTCCATGTGCAGGATCATCATCGGTGTCGCATAGACCCGCGGCATGCCTGGAACGAAATGTCCAACCGTCAGTTCCGGCGTCACGATGATCATCGTCTCCGCGGTCATGTCGAGCTTCAATAGTTCACGTGCATCCATATCCGCTTCCTTATTCTGCTGCCGCCGCAACCACCTTCTTGGCGTGCCGCTTGCCGGTGTTGCCGAGCCATTGGCCCAGCCTGTCGAGATAGAGGTAGACCACTGGGGTCGTGTACAGGGTCAGCACCTGCGACAGCATCAGGCCGCCGACGATGGTGTAGCCGAGCGGCTGGCGCAGCTCCGACCCGGTACCGGTTCCAACCATCAGCGGCACGCCGCCGAGCAGCGCCGCCATGGTCGTCATCAGGATCGGCCGGAACCTCATGGTGCAGGCCCGATAGATCGCCTCTTCCGGGCTCAAGCCCTCGTTGCGCTCGACCTCGAGCGCGAAGTCGACCAGCATGATGCCGTTCTTCTTGACGATGCCGATCAGGAGGATGATGCCGATGATGGCGATGACAGTGAGATCCATGCGCACCGCCATCAGCAGCAGCAACGCACCGATGCCTGCCGAAGGCAATGTCGACAGGATCGTGATCGGATGGATGAAGCTCTCATAAAGCACGCCGAGAATGATGTAGATGACGATCAGCGCCACGCCGATCAGGAGCGGGGTGCCCGACAGCGACGACTGGAAGGCCTGGGCGTTTCCTTGGAACGACGTCGCGAGCGACGCCGGCTTGCTGGTTTCCTTTTCGATGTTCTGAATGCCGCTTACCGCCTCGCCCAGCGACGCGCCGGGCTTCAGGTTGAAAGAGATGGTGACCGACGGGAACATGCTCTGATGGTTGACGAGGATCGGCGCCGGCTTGATCTCGCTCTTGACGAGCTGGCTGAGCGGGACCTGCTGGCCGCTGGCGGAATTCACGTAGATGTTTTTCAGTGCCTCGGGCCCGTACTGGAAGCTCGGATAGACCTCCATCACAACGTGATACTGGTTCAGCGCAGTGAACATGGTC
The DNA here is from genome assembly GCF_055413685.1 of Bradyrhizobium sp. LeoA1Lang. NCBI lineage: Bacteria > Pseudomonadati > Pseudomonadota > Alphaproteobacteria > Hyphomicrobiales > Nitrobacteraceae > Bradyrhizobium > Bradyrhizobium sp. LeoA1Lang. The sequence goes on from NZ_JBVAPG010000008.1 coordinate 8,888, forward strand.
GAGACGATGCGCTGGCCGAAAGCGTCATCCAGCGTGTTGTCGATGGTGGAGGGGAGAATGCCGAAGCTCGACGCCACTTCGCGATTGACGGTGACATCCAGCATCGGCCCGGCGTTGGCCTGATCGCTGGCGACGTCGGTGACGAAGGGCAGGCTCCTGATCCGTTCGAGGAAGATGGCCGACCAATGCGTCAGCTCGTTCGAATCCGCGTCGGTCAACGTGTACTGATACTGGGTCTTCGACAGCCGCGCGCCGATCGTGATGTCCTGCGCGGCCTGCATGTAGAGGGTGATGCCCTGGATGTGGGCGAGCTGCGACCTCAGGCGGTTGATGATCTCGTCCGCGCTCGCCTTGCGCTGTGGCTTGGGCTTCAGCATGATGAAGATGCGGCCCTGATTGAGCGTCGCGGTCGGCCCGCCCGGCCCGATATAGCTCGCCACCGAATCGATCGCGGGGTCCTTCAGCAGCGTGTCGACCAGCACCTGCTGGCGCTCGGACATCGCCGGGAACGAGATATCCTGTGCGGCTTCGGTGATGCCGACGATCTGGCCGGTGTCTTCCTGCGGGAAGAAGCCTTTCGGAATGATGACGTAGAGATATCCGGTGAGTGCGATCGTGCTCAGCATCACCATCAACGTAACGAAGCGATGGCGCAGCACCACCTTCAGGCCGCGGGCATAAAGCGCGAGCAGGGAATCGAAGCCCCACTCGAAGGCAAGATAGATCCTGCCATGCTTCTTGTGGCTGTCGTCCTTCAAGAGCCGCGAGCACATCATCGGCGTCAGCGTCAGCGAGATTACGAGCGACAGTATCAGTGAGGCGGTGATCGTGATCGCGAATTCCTGGAACAGCTTGCCGACATAGCCGCCCATCAGGAACAGCGGGATGAACACTGCGATCAGCGACAGCGTGATGGAGACGATCGTGAATCCGATCTCGGCCGAGCCCTTGAGCGCAGCCTGCATCGGGGTGAGGCCTTTCTCGAGGTGGCGCACGATGTTCTCGATGACGACGACGGCATCGTCGACAACGAAACCGACCGCGATCGACAGCGCCATCAGCGACAAATTGTCGAGGCTGTAGCCGAGCACGTAAAGCGCAGCAAAGGTGCCGATCAGCGATAACGGAACGGTCACCGCCGGAATCACCGTCGCCCACAGATTTCGCAGGAACAGGAAGATCACCATCACCACCAGAGCTACCGTCAGCATCAGCGTGAACTGGACGTCGGCGACGGCGGCGCGGATGGTGGTAGTGCGATCGGCCGCGATCGTCACCTTGATCGCTGGCGGAATGGATGCCTGAAGCGTGGGCAATAGCTTCTTGATGCGGTCCACGGTCTCGATGACATTGGCGCCGGGCACGCGCTGAACCGCGAGGATGATCGCCGGCTGCTTGTCATACCACCCGGCCAGCAGGTCGTTCTCGGGAGCCTCGATCGCCTTGCCGATATCGCGGATCCGCACCGGAGAGCCGTTGCGATAGGCGATGATCAACTCGTCATAGGCGGCGGGGTTGAGCAACTGATCGTTGGTGTTGAGCGTGTAGGTCACGCGCGGGCTGTTGAGCGTGCCCTTCGGCAGATCGACGTTGGCGCCGGCGATGACGGTGCGGACGTCCTCGAGGCTGATTCCCCTTGCGGCGAGCGCCTGCGGGTTGACCTGGATGCGGATGGCGGGTTTCTGCTGACCGCCGATGCCGACCAGGCCGACGCCGGGAATCTGTGAGATCTTCGGCAGCAGGATGTTCTCGGCATAAGCATCGACCGTGGTCATCGGCAGCGAGTCCGAGGTCAGCGCGATCAGCATGATCGGCGTCTCGGCCGGGTTCACCTTCCGGATCGTCGGTGGGTACGGAATGTTCTGCGGCAGATAGGGGCTCGCGGCATTGATCGCCGAGAGCACGTCGACGGCGGCGCTGTCGACCGTGCGCGAGAGCTCGAACTGCACGACGACCTGGGCCACACCGAGCGCGCTCGACGACGTCAGTTGCGTCACGCCGGGGATCTGGCTCAGTTGCTGCTCGAGCGGCGTCGCGACGGACGATGCGATGGTTTGCGGATCGGCGCCGGGCAATTGCGCTGAGATCTGGATCGTCGGATAGTTGACATTCGGCAGTGCGCCGACCGGCAACAGCGGATAGGCGGCAAGCCCGCACAGCAACAGCCCGGCCATCAGCAGGATGGTCGCGATCGGCCGGGCGATGAAAGGCGCCGACAGGTTCATGGAATGGCCTTCTGCACCGAGCTTTGCAGATCGGCTTCCGTTGCGGCCTTGCCATGCAATTCCTTGACGCGGCTGCCCTGCTGCAATCTGTATTGGCCATCGACCACGACGGTCTCATTGGCCTTCAGTCCGTTATCGATCAGTGCCTGCCCCTGGCTGATCTGTCCGACTTTCACGGAACGCAACTGGGCGGTCTTATCCGGCGTCACCACGTAGACATAGGAGCCGTTCTGGCCTTGCTGGACCGCGGAAGCGGCGATCGTCAGACCATCCTTTCGGGTTTCAAGCAGCAGGTTGACATTGACGAGCTGGCCGGGCCAGAGCCGATGCGCGGCATTTGGAAATTCGGCCTTGAGCTGGATGCTGCCGGTCGTCTGCACGATCTCGTTGTCGACCAGGAGCAGCTTGCCTTCGTCGAGCTTGATCTTGTTGTCCTGGCTGTAGGCGATCACCTTCAGCGGACCCTTGGCCATCTCCTCTTGAATTCGCGGCAGATAGCTTTCCGGGAGCGTGAAGATCAGTGAAATCGGTTCGATCTGGGTGACGACCACGAGGCCGTTCGGATCGGTCGGGTGAATGATGTTGCCGACGTCGATCTGGCGCACGCCGGTCACGCCGGGAATCGGCGACGTCAAGCGCGTGTAGCTGAGTTGGATCTTAGCCTCGTCGATCTGGGCCTGATCCGCCTTCACCGCGCTTTGCAACTGCGCCACCTGCGCCTGCTGGGTCTGGATCAGTTGCGGGGTGGCATAGCCCTTGTTGCCGAGCTGGGTGTAGCGCGACAGATTGGCCTGCGCATTCTCAAGCTGCGCATTGTCGCGCGCGAGGTTCGCTGTTAGTTGCTCGATCTCCGCCTGATAAGGCCGCAGATCGATTTGCGCCAATAGATCGCCGGCCTTGACGGTTTGTCCTTCGACGAAGGTGATTTGTGTGATCTGTCCCTGGATTTGGCTGCGCACCAGGTCGGTATTGTAGGCAATCACCGTGCCGACGCCGGTCAGATAGATCGGGACATTACCGCTGGTGACGGTCGTCGCGACCACCGGGATCGGCGCCGGCTCCGGCACTGCGGCGGCTTGCTCCGACGTCAGCGAGCGCTTGAAGTACCAGAATCCGCCGCCCGCCAGCACCACGAGCAGAACGGCCACTGCGATCGCGATCTTTCGCTTCACGGCATGCCTCGCAAATGTGTTTGTCTCAACAGCCGCCCGGCGCCGTTGTCGTGGTTGTCGCGCCATCGGTCGGGCAAGGCATCGCCTCGGTCGGAGGCGAAGAGCCTATCGGCGATGACGCAGGTAATGGGAGCGACAGCGCCGGACTGAGACCTGCACTGCCCAGTTCAGTCGAGCCCAAGGGAATCGAGTCCGAGCGAGTTCCGATCGGCCCCACGGATGACGATGTCGAAATCATGGGACGCACGATGCTCGTCGTGCCGCGCGCACCGCAGCCGGCCGATGAATGTCCCGACAGCCCTCCGCCATCGAAAATCGCTCCCGGTTTGCTCGCCATGAAACAGTTTTCGTTTCCGAAGCTCATGTTGGCGCCGGATTGCGGCAGCACCGGACTCGTGCCGGGTATTGCAAGTTCCGTCGATCCCAGCGGAATGCCTGCCGGCCGGATCGCGGAGCCCGTTCCCGAACCGAGCGGCGAGGTGAGGTTCGGAACTGGCTGCACGCCAGGCGTCGCTGCCTGCGCGCTTGCAGGTTCTGACGACATCGATTCGACGGCGAGCCACAGCGAAGTGCAAGCAGCGAGTGCGGCGATTAAGGATCGTCGTCCGGACGTGCGCGAAAGCTGGTTTCGCGTCGACCGAAGCAGACCTGTCATAGGACGGCTCTCCGGAGGTTAAGCTCTCCGAAAAGTTACTTCCCGCCTTCCGCGACGGTATTTCAAGAACGCACGCCCCACCCGCCGAACGCACGCAGCAGATACCAAGGTATGATGTCCTAAGCCCACAATATACGTAGGTGAAAACGCCCGTAGAATGGAGCGCGCGGCGGTGCTAGATATTCTCCAAGGCACAAGTCGGAATGCGGCCGCTCCGAGGAGAGACGCTCAACGAAGAGTGATCTCTCGATTGGTAACTTGAAGGGGCCTTCCGGCGTACGGTCACCATGGCGACAGAGAGATGGTACCATGCCGCAGATTCAGCTTCGACGAGATGACAACGTTCACTTCAACGATGATCTGCCGGTTCACGCGACTGTCTACGAAACACCATATCGCCGTAAGACAGTTGCAACCGACCGTTTGGATAAGCCGACGCAGGCCGCAGTGCTGCTGCCCGGCCGACCTATCGTCGATGACAGGATGGCGCTTGCCTTTGAACGCCTGCACCTCGTGCTCGCGATCGCAGCGCAAGGTCATGCGGAGGGGAATGCCGCTGAGCGCGACGCGCTGCTGAACGCCGCCAGCAGCCTCGATGTCTTCCAGCACAAGGCTGCGATCGAACGGCTCAAGGATCCCGTCATCAAATGCCTGTCGGATGCGCTCGCGGACACCGGGCAGGCCTATGACCGTCATGCCGGAATTCGCGCCGATGCGCTGCGGCTCGCCGTGGCCATCAGGTTGCTTGGCCTGCAGGCCGAGAACAGCTCAGCCATCGATGATCGAGCTGTCACCACTGTTCCTGCCGAGCGAACGGTCGGGGGATTGCAGAAATGGCGGCTGAAGCGTGTCGGCGAATATGTCGACAGCCATCTGTCGAAGAAGATCACGCTCTCGGATCTGGCGGTCGTCGCGGGATTGAGCCGGATGCATTTCGCTTCGCAATTCCGGATCGCGACCGGCCTTCGGCCGCACGAATATCTGCTGCGACAGCGCATCCGCCGGGCCGACGAACTGCTTCGGCACACGACGATGACGATCGTCGAGGTCGCCCTGAGTGTCGGATTCCAGACCCAGGCTCATTTCACCACCGTGTTCAAGCGGATCGCGGGAAGCACGCCGGCTCAGTGGCGAAACGCGCACTCCGTTAACGGCTAGGCCTCCGCGCGACGTGCGGCCGCGTGTGACCGCTCATCGCGCCGCCGCGAGCGCGCGCGTTGCCCTGTCGAGTTGCGCGTTGCATTGCGCCACATCCCCTGCGCGATCGGCGGCACGCGCAAGGTCGAGCGCATTGAGCACGCGTTGCAGACGCCGCCCATATTTGCCTTCTGAGGCCGCGATCGATCGCGGCGTCGGCTGGTAGTTGCGCGTCGCGTCGAGACTCTCCTTCTGCCAACCTCCGGCGCCGGCGCGCTTCTCGATGGCGGCATCGGCCTGGGCTTGAACGCGCACGATCGAGTCCTCGCAGGGGCCGGCGTGGCCCGGCGGAGTAGTCAGAAGCAGGATGAGGATGGCGGCTCCGAACGGCGCGACCTTTTCCATGGGTTCGTCTCCTTGTGTGCGGCCAACTGTTACTTGGTTACCAGATGACAATGTTCGTGACGATGTCTTTCGCAATTGAACGTGGACGCGCAACCACGAGCTTTTCGAGATAACATCGCATTTGCGAAGGGAACAAGGCGCCGCCGCAGCGGTGGACTGTCTCTAACTGTCCGGTTATGTAGGGAGGCTAGGGAGGGGCCAGCCCGTGGAGACGGGCGGCCGAGACGATCATGTTCGAAGGACACGATCCCTATCTCGTCGCGCTGTCGGTGGCGATCGCGATCCTGGGTGGATATACGGGCTTCAGCCTGGCGGCGCGGATTCGCGGCACGCCGGGCGGCAGCAACCGCATCCTGCTCGCGGGCGCCGCCGCGTTTCTGGCTGTCGGCATCTGGACCATGCATTTCGTCGGCATGCTGGCCGCGCCGCTGCCGCCCGACACCGTCTATCTGGTCCTGCCTACGATCATCTCGTTTCTGATCTGCGCGCTGGTGGTCGGCATCTCCCTGTTCTTCGTCAGCATCGGCGAGCCTTCGCTCAAGCGCGTGGTCTCGTCCGCCGTGTTGCTCGGCGCCGGTATTGCCAGCATGCATTACGTCGGCATCCACGGCCTGTCCGGTCATTTCACGATCGAGCATGACGACGTGTTCGTCCTGCTGTCGGTGATCGTTGCGATGGTGACGGCCTATGGCGGCTTGCGTGCCTTCCTGGCACAGCAGGAGGGCTTTCGCTTGGTCGTCACTTCGATCATCTTCGGAGTCGCGGTTTCCGGCATGCACTACACGGCGATGGCCGGGATGCATTTCGTGCCGCTTGCGGCGGGAGTGCATCAGCATCTCGGCGGCGGGCTTGCTGCGTCGCAACAAATCCTTTCTATCATCGTTGCCGTGCTCTGCTTCGTGATCGCGGCTGGCTTCCTGCTGTCGCTGGTGCCCGATCCGCGACGGCAGAATCTGGTTCCGGCCATGGCTGGCGATCTGGCGCCCCCGGCCGATGTGCTTGTGCCTGAACCGGTCGCGGCCGTTGCTGCACCGCGAATGAGCATGGCACCGCTTGGCGGTGTCGGCCGGCCGCCCCGTCCGGCGCCCGCGCCGCGGCTGCCAGTGGAAGGCGCCGACGGCACACACTTTATAGATATCGCGGATGTGCGCAGCGTCCGGGCCGATGCTCATTATACCCGGGTCCATGACGGGACCCGGGAACGGATGTGTCCGTGGTCGATCTCCGAGGCCGAGGCGCAGCTCGATCCCGCGCTGTTCATGCGGGTGCATCGCAGCCACATCGTCGCGATCCCGCATGTTGCGTTCGTTCGCAGGGAGGGCGATGGCGCGATCATCGAACTCGACGGTAGCTCGCCGCATCGCGTCCCCGTCAGCCGCGCCAAGATCGCCGAGGTCAAGGCGCGACTCGGTCTCAGCCGTCGCCATGCCTAGGCCCGGTCGCGGGCCATAGGTCGCGGCGGTTGACGCAATTCGTGTCTCGCCATCCGCATTTCGTGCGAAAAACCCCATTCCGTGCCCGAACGATTGCGGTCGGGAAAAACCGGAGAGACCGTCCCGCCAACGTCCACGCGCCCGACCGGCGCCAAAGGACGATTGGAGGAAACGATGATTCCGGGACCTTTCAGCTATCACCGGCCGGCAAGCCTGGCCGACGCGGTCAAATTGCTGGCCGATCTGGGCGACGACGCCCGGCCGCTGGCGGGCGGACACAGCCTGGTGCCGATGATGAAGCTGCGGCTCGCCACACCAGCTCATCTGGTCGACCTTCACGATGTCGCCGATCTCAAGGGCATCCGCCACTATGGCAGCACGATCATGATCGGCGCGATGACCACCCAGCACGAGCTGCTGGTCTCCAGGGAAATCCGGGAAAGCTTGCCGATCCTGCAGGAGGCGGCAGCCCTGATCGCCGATCCTCAGGTGCGCTACCGCGGCACCATCGGCGGCAATGTCGCCAACGGCGATCCCGGCAACGACATGCCGGCGCTGATGATGGTGCTTGGCGCGAATTTCCGGCTCAGCGGTCCAGGCGGTGAGCGAGAGGTCGCGGCGAGCGAATTCTACCAGGGCGCCTATTTCACCGCGCTCGAGCCCGGCGAAATCCTGACGTCGATCTCGATTCCGGTGCCGCCGGCCGGTCACGGCTACGCCTACGACAAGCTGAAGCGCAAGGTCGGCGATTACGCCACCGCCGCCGCGGCCGTCGTGCTGACCGTGGCGGGCGGCAAGGTCGCGACCTGCGCGATCGGGCTGACCAATTTGCACGAGACGCCGCTGCTCGCGACCGACGCCGCCAATGCCGTCATTGGCACCAGTCTCGACGTGGCCACCCTGAAGCAAGCCGCGGCCGCCGCGGAAGCGATCATGGCGCCGGCGGCGGATACCCGAGGTCCGGTCGAATACCGCAAGCATGTTGGCGGCATCATGGTGATGCGAGCGCTGCAGCGCGCCGCTGGCCGCGCGGTGTAGAGGGAGAGAACAGATGGCAAAGACACATGTGACCATGAAGGTCAACGGCGCGGAGGTCGAAGGCCTGGTCGAGCCGCGCACGCTGCTCGTGCACTTCATCCGCGAGAACCTGCAGCTCACCGGCACCCATGTCGGCTGCGAGACCACCCATTGCGGCGCCTGCACCGTCGATCTCGACGGCATGTCGGTGAAGAGCTGCACGGTGTTCGCCGTGCAGGCCGATGGTTCCGAGATCACGACTATCGAAGGCATGGCCAATCCCGATGGCTCGCTCTCGGCGCTGCAGGAAGGCTTTCGGATGATGCACGGCCTGCAATGCGGCTTCTGCACGCCGGGCATGATCATGCGCGCGCATCGGCTGCTGCAGGAGAATCCGTCGCCGACCGAGCAGGAAATCCGGATGGGCATGTCTGGCAATCTCTGCCGCTGCACCGGGTACCAGAACATCGTTCGGGCGATCCAATACGCCGCCGCCAAGCTCAACAATGTCGAATTCAAGGAGGCCGCGGAATGAACGACATGACTCCCACGCGGGAACAACGCACCGCCGCACTCGAAGGCATGGGCTGCAAGCGCAAGCGCGTCGAGGACATCCGCTTCACGCAAGGCAAGGGCAACTATGTCGATGACGTCAAGCTGCCGGGTATGCTGCATGGCGATTTCGTCCGCTCGCCGCATGCGCATGCGCGCGTCAAGGCGATCAAGGTCGAAGAGGCGCTGAAGGTGCCGGGCGTGCTGGCGGTAATCACCGCCGAGACGCTGAAGACCGTCAACCTCGCCTGGATGCCGACGCTCGCCGGCGACGTGCAGATGGTGCTGGCCGATGGCAAGGTGCTGTTCCAGAACCAGGAGGTGGCGTTCGTGGTTGCCACCGACCGCTATGCCGCCGACGATGGCATCAACAAGGTGGAGGTCGAATACGAGCCGCTGCCGCCGCTGGTCGATCCGTTCAAGGCGATGGACCATAACGCGCCGGTGCTGCGCGAGGATCTCGCCGGCAAGACCACCGGCGCGCATGGGCCGCGCAAGCATCACAACCACATCTTCGAGTGGACGGTCGGCGACAAGGACCTGACCGATGCGGCCTTCCGCAAGGCCGAGGTCACGATCAAGGAGATGATCTCCTATCATCGCACCCATCCGTCGCCGCTGGAGACCTGCCAGTGCGTCTGCTCCTTCGACAAGGTCAAGGGCGAGCTGACGATCTGGGGCACCTTCCAGGCCCCGCATGTGATCCGCACCGTGGTGTCGCTGATCGCCAAACTGCCGGAGCAGAAGATCCACGTGATCTCGCCGGACATCGGCGGCGGCTTCGGCAACAAGGTCGGCGCCTATCCCGGCTATATCTGCGCGGCGGTCGCTTCCATCGTCACCGGCAAACCAGTGAAGTGGGTCGAGGATCGAATCGAGAACCTGACCGCAACCTCCTTTGCGCGCGACTACCACATGACGACCGAGATCGCCGCGACGAAGGAGGGCAAGGTCACCGGCCTTCGCGTCCATGTGCTCGCCGACCACGGCGCCTTCGATGCCTGCGCCGATCCGTCGAAATGGCCGGCGGGGTTCTTCAACATCGTCACCGGCTCCTACGACTTCCCGACTGCGCATCTCGTTGTTGACGGCGTCTACACCAACAAGGCGCCGGGCGGTGTCGCCTATCGCTGCTCTTTCCGCGTCACCGAGGCGGCCTACTGCATCGAGCGTGCGATGGACATCCTGGCGCAAAAGCTCGGGATGGATCCGGCGGAGCTGCGGCTGAAGAACTTCATCAAGCCGGAGCAGTTCCCGTATCACTCGGCGCTCGGCTGGGAGTACGATTCCGGCGACTATCACACCGCCATGCGCAAGATGATGGAGACGACTGACTACGCCGCGCTCCGCAAGGAGCAGGCTTCGAGGCGCGCGGCGTTCAAGCGCGGCGAGACCCGCGAGATCATGGGGCTCGGCGTGTCCTTCTTCACCGAGATCGTCGGCGCCGGCCCGTCGAAGAATTGCGACATCCTGGGGATCGCGATGTTCGATTCCTGCGAGATCCGCATGCATCCGACCGGCGCGGGCATCGCGCGCATGGGCACCAAGAGCCAGGGCCAGGGCCACGAGACCACCTGGGCCCAGATCATCGCCACCGAGATCGGCATTCCCGCCGACAACATCCAGGTCGAGGAGGGCAACACCGACACCGCGCCTTACGGGCTCGGCACCTACGGCTCCCGCTCGACGCCGGTTGCGGGCGCCGCGATCGCAATGGCGGCGCGCAAGATCAAGGCGAAGGCGCAGATGATCGCCGCCTATAAGCTCGAGGTCCACGAGGATGATCTCGAGTTCGATATCGACGGCTTCCGCGTCAAGGGCCTGCCGGAGAAGTTCATGTCGATGAAGGATATCTGCTGGGCGGCCTACAACTCCGTGCCACCGGGCATGGAGCCGGGGCTGGAGGCGGTGAGCTACTACGATCCGCCCAACATGACCTATCCGTTCGGCGCCTATCTCTGCGTGATGGATATCGACGTCGATACCGGCGTCTACAAGATCCGGCGCTTCTACGCGCTCGACGATTGCGGCACGCGCATCAATCCGATGATCATCGAGGGCCAGGTGCATGGCGGGCTCACCGAAGCCTTCGCGATCGCGATGGGGCAGGAGATCCGCTACGACGACACCGGCAATGTCGTGACCGGCTCGTTCATGGACTTCTTCATGCCGACCGCGGTCGAGACCCCGCACTGGGAGACCGACTTCACGGTAACGCCGTCGCCGCATCATCCGATCGGCGCCAAGGGCGTCGGCGAGAGCCCGAATGTCGGCGGCGTGCCGGCATTCTCGAACGCCGTCAACGATGCCTTCTCGTTCCTGGGCTCGACCCACATCCAGATGCCGCACGATTTCTGGCGCAACTGGAAGGCGGCAAAGAATCTCGGAGCGGTCGCCTAGATGAAGGGACGTGAGGAGATCGCGCAAGCATTGGCCGCGTCGGGTTATATCGCCGATGCGGAGCTTGCGACCGCGATCTCGCTGATGCAATTGCTGCGGCGTCCGCTGCTGCTCGAGGGCGAGGCGGGCGTCGGCAAGACCGAGGTCGCGAAAGCGCTGGCGCAGGCGTATTCGACCGAGCTGATTCGCCTGCAATGCTATGAGGGGCTCGACCAGTCGGCCGCGCTCTACGAATGGAACTACCAGCGGCAGCTCTTGGCGATCCAGGCGCATCATGGCGAGGATGCCGATGCGGTCGAGGACCGGATCTTCTCCGAGAAGTATCTCCTCGAACGGCCGCTGCTCGCCGCGATCCGCCGCGAGCAGGCGCCCGTGCTCCTGATCGACGAGATCGATCGCGCCGATGACGAGTTCGAAGCGTTCCTGCTCGAACTGCTGTCGGACTTCCAGGTCTCGATTCCCGAACTCGGCACCGTGTCCGCGGTCACGATCCCGCACGTCGTGCTGACGTCCAACGGCACGCGCGAGCTTTCGGATGCGTTGCGGCGACGCTGTCTCTATCACTATGTCGACTATCCCGATGTCGATCGCGAGACGCGCATCATCCTGGCGCGGATTACGAATGCGAGCCCGTCGCTGTCGCTGCAGATCGCGCGCATGGTGCAGGCGATCCGCAAGGAGGATCTGCGCAAGGTCCCCGGCGTTGCCGAGACGCTGGACTGGGCCGCGGCGCTGGTCGGGCTCGATATCCGCGATCTCAACGACGCGCCCGAGACGGTGCATGAAACGTTGATCTGCCTGCTCAAGACTCATGAGGATCGCGCCCGCTTCACGCCGGAAGTGACGCAGCGGCTGTTGGGGAAGGTCGCATGAGCTGCTGTGGCACCAATCCCGGCTTCGAAGAGATCGACGAGGTCTCGCGCCTCGTCTCCGGACGGCTCGCCGTCTTCCTCCGGACGCTGCGCGACAATGGTTTTCGCATCGGCCTTGCCGAGGGCCGCGATGCAGCGGCGCTGATGGCCGAAGGCTATGCGGCGCGGCCCGGATTGTTGCGGTCGGTGTTCAAGCATCTGTTCTCGGCGCGGAAGTCGGATTGGGAGAAGTTTGACGGGCTGTTCGATGCGTTCTGGCTCGGCAGGCGCGTGCGCTCGCGGTCGCGGACGATGGCGTCGGGGCAGGCGGCGAACAGCCCGTCGCTCAAGCGCCTGCAGGATGGCCAGACCGAACCGAGCGGCCAGTCGGCGACCGACCAAGTGCCGTCGTCCGATGATGCGCCCGAGGGGCAGAGCGGCGAGGGACGGATGGAAGGCGCCTCGCGCGCGGAAAATCTCGCCGAGGTCGATTTCCGCAAGCTCGCCGATCCCGAACAGGTCGCCCAGGCCCACGAGGCTGCAGCGCAACTCGCGAAGGTCATGCGCACGCGATTGACGCGACGGGACCTCGCGCGGCGGCGCGGCTACCGGCTCGATCTCCGCCGCACCATCCACCGCAACATCAGCCATGGTGGGGTGCCGATCAGCCTGGTGAAGCGGCAGCGCAAGGACAAGCCATTGCGGCTGATCGTGCTGCTGGATGCGTCGGGCTCGATGAGCATGTACACCAGCGTATTCCTGCGTTTCATCCACGGCGTGCTCGACGAATTCCGCGAGGCCGAGGCGTTCCTGTTTCATACCCGTCTCGCTTACGTCTCCGACGCCATGAAGGAGAAGGACGCTGGCCGCGCGCTCGACCGGCTCTCGATCATGGCGCAGGGCGCGGGCGGCGGCACAAGGATCGGCGAGAGCCTGCAGACGTTCAACCGCTGGCATGCCGCGCGCGTCATCCATTCGCGCAGTTGCGTGATGATCGTGTCCGACGGCTATGAGACCGGCGATGCGGCGCTGCTCGGCCGCGAGATGGCCGCGCTTGCACGGCGCTGCCGCCGCATCGTTTGGCTCAACCCGATGATGGCCTGGGAGGGTTATGCGCCGGAGGCGCTCGGCATCAAGGCGGCGCTGCCGCATGTCGATCTCTATGCGCCCGCCAATACGCTGCAGAGCCTGCGCGCGCTCGAGCCCTATCTGGCGAAGCTCTAGATTGCTGTTATGACGCGTTTTCTTCTCGCGAACCGGTGTCCACTTCGCTCGAAAACGCTCTGAAGGAGGTGTCCGATGACTGCTCATGTCGAAGTCATGGACCTGGTCGCGCAGATGAAATCGGCCGAGCGGGCCTTTGTGCTCGCGACCGTGGTGCGTACGGTCTCGGTGACGGCGGCGAAGGCCGGCGCGAAGGCGATCATCGCGCCTGACGGCACCATCGTCGCGGGCTGGATCGGCGGCGGTTGCGCGCGAGCCGCGGTGCTGAAGGCGGCGCGCGAGGCGCTGGCCGATGGCGCGCCGCGGATGGTGTCGGTGCAACCGCAGGATCTGCTCGCCGAGCTCGGCGTCAAGGCCGGCGAGAGCCGCGAGGGCATCCGCTTCGCCAGCAACATGTGCCCGAGCCAGGGCACCATGGATATTTTCGTCGAGCCGGTGCTGCCGCATCCTTCGCTCATCATTTTTGGCGCGAGCCCGGTGGCGATGTCGCTTGCCGCGCAGGCGCGGACGCTCGGCTATCACGTCACGCTCGCCGCGCCCGCAGCCGATGTTCCCGCCAAGCCGGATGCCGACGAGCGGATCGATGGCTTCCAGTTGGGCGAGCTGAACGACGCCAAGCGCTTCATTGTGGTGTCGACGCAAGGAAAGGGCGACGAAGCCGCGTTGCGCGCCGCGGTCGCGATCGATGCCTGTTATCACGCCTTCGTCGGCAGCCGTCGCAAGATGGCTTCGATGCGCGCGAAGCTGATCGGCGAGGGCGTGGACTCTTCGCTTGTGGACCGCGTCAAGGCGCCGGCCGGCCTCGACCTCGGCGCCATCACGCCGGAGGAGATCGCGATGTCGATCCTGGCCGAGATCACGATCGAGCGGCGGCGCGGCCAGCGCCTGCCGGTGTCCGCCTGAAGTGACCTGAAGGAACTGATCATGCAGATGAACGATAGCCAGCGCATCCCCGCGTCGAAGGAAAAGGTGTGGGCGATGCTGAACGATCCCGCGGTGCTCAAGCTGTGCATTCCGGGTTGCGAGGCGCTCGAGATAACATCGGCGACCGAGATGACCGCGACCGTCGTCATCAAGGTCGGACCGGTGAAGGCGTCCTTCGGCGGCAAGGTGACGCTGTCCGATCTCGATCCGCCGAACAGCTATCGCATTTCGGGCGAAGGATCCGGCGGTGTCGCCGGCTTCGCCAGGGGCGGAGCGACGGTGCGTCTGGAGGCGGAGAGCGCCGATGTCACGGTGCTGCATTACGAGGTCGATGCGCAGATCGGCGGCAAGCTCGCGCAACTCGGCTCGCGGCTGATCGACTCCACGGCCAAAAAGCTCTCCGGCGAATTCTTCACGCGCTTCGCCGCTGCGGCAGGCGGGACGCCGGATGCGGCGCCGGCGGAAGCAGGCGAGAAGAAGGGCTGGATCGCAAGCCTGATCTCGTGATGGTTTGCACCGCGGCCGTAGGGTGGGCAAAGGCGCGAAGTGCCGTGCCCACCATCAAGCACTCCGCCCGTGATGGTGGGCACGCTCCGCTTTGCCCACCCTACGATGTCGTCCCTGCGAAGGCGGGGACCCATAACCACAGGGAGGCGTTGTGGCGTCGGCAAGTGGTTGCAGCGGAGCACATCATACAGGCCTGTGGTTATGGGTCCCGGGTCAAGCCCGGGACGACGCGGGGGTGAGTTCTGATGCAAATGTCAAACAGCGTGAGGATGTGAGCTCACGTTCTCGCGACGCGATGCGCCCGAGCTTTGCTTTACTTTCCACCCTCCTCGATATCAGAGGGCGCAGGGAAAGCCGGGTGCTGGTTGCACCCGTGGGTCCCGTGCAACAAAAAGCACGGGGGTAGGACCACAGGTTCAACCGAAGCATTCCGGCTTTCCCTGCGCGATGGTTTACGGCTTACTTCGTGCTCTCCCCGGTGACCGGGCTTTTTTGCCACCGTCACTTCGTAAGAAGTTTAGCGCCAGCGTCGGGGCGCCAGGACCACACGACTTCGCCGTCCGTGATGCGCGTGCTCGTCAGTCATACGCTTCACGTCCACCGCATCTCACCGCAACGTTCGTGACGATCGCGACCCGCCCCTCTCTTGGGTGAGACGCGCGGAGTTAAATCATTGATTTGCCCGACGGCGAAAGTGGAATATTTTTCGCGCCAAGGCTGGACAGACTTTCGGCTGATTTGCCCGTCGGGTTGTTTTGTCGCACCCAAAGCATCCACATCGTCATTGCGAGCGGAGCGAAGCAATCCATAGCGCCGCAAGCGGAGACATGGATTGCTTCGCTTCGCTCGCAATGACGGAAAGTGAGGAGTCTGTGGCTGATCCCTCGAGACGCCGCTGGCGCGGCTCCTCGGGATAAGGGGCGGTCATTTTCGGCTCGCGCCAAGAGGGGCGTAATTCGCCATCTCGATCAAAAGTTCACAGCCAACTCGGCCAAGCGGCGATTGGCATTCTCGCGCGCGATCCGGATCGGGTCGGCCGGGCCGGTGGTGGGGCCGATCGGCACGAAGCGGACGCTGCTGATGCCGATGAAGCGGAGCGCCTCGCGCAAATACGGCGTTGCCATATCGATGCGTCCGCGATTCATGCCGGTGACGAAGTCGCTGCCGCTGGCGAGGATGACGAGCGTCGGCCGGTCCTTGAGCAGCGGCAGATAGCCTTGCGACGGATCGAAGCGGAACGTCAGCCCGGGCTGGATGATGACGTCGAGCCAATGCTTCAGTTTGTAGGGAATGCCAAAATTCCACATCGGCGTCGAGATCAGCACGCGGTCGGCAAGCGCGAGGCGGAGCGCGATGCGCTCGGCGGCGGCGAAGCCGTCACGCTCAGCTTCGGTGAAGGCCTGGCCTTTCAGGCGGGCGTATTTGGCATCGAGGATCGCGCCGGAGAATTCCGGCAGATGATCGCGCCAGAGATCCATCAGATCGATGTCCCAGTCCGGTCGCACTTTTCGAAAATGGTCGAGGAAGATGCGTGCGCCGGCTGCCGATTCCGAATCGGCTCGCGGCGAGCAGGCGAGATGAAGGAGCTTTGGCACGCACCTGCGCCTTTCATCCCAGGGCCTTGATGACGGTGTCGGCATTGGTCACGACGGCAACGTTCTGCAGGGCGAAGTTGATCGAGGCGTTGTGCCAGTCCGCGTTCATGGTCGAGCAGCAATCCTCCGGCACGATCATGAAATAGCCCTTGTCGGCGCCGGTGCGGGCGGTGTGCTCGACCGACATGTTGGTCCAGGCGCCGGTATTGATGATCATGTCGCGGCCGGTGGCTTTCAGGATGGTTTCGAGCCGCGTGCCCTCCCAGGCGCTCATGCGCATCTTCTCGACGACGAAATCGCCGGCGCGCGGCTCCAGCCCCGACACCGGCGCGGCACCCCAACTCCCGCGCACCATCGCCTTGCTGTCGACGAGGCCTTCGAACAGCGGTGCATTCAGGGTGACGCCCGGCGCGCCCGGCTCGACGATGAACCAGACGTGGATGATGACGACACCGCGCGAGCGCGCGACTTCCGCAAGACGACGGACATTGTCGACGACGCGCTGCTGCCGCGCATGCGCCGGCGCGCCTGATTCCGCGAACGCGCCGCCGTCCATGATCACGTCGTTCTGCAGATCCTGGATGATCATCGCGCAGCGCTGCGGATCAAGCCGCATCTCGCCATCGGTCAGGTGAGGGGCGGGCGCCGAAGAAGCGGCTGCAGTGCCGCCGCGCCGGCCGCTCATATAGGGCTCGTGGCGCGGACCGACCTTGGTCGGGATCGCGTAAACCGAATGTGTCGCGGTCAGATAAAGCGTACGAAAGTCTGTGCCGCCCCAGGCGAGATTGGCGACAAGTTCGGGAAGGCGCACTTTGCCAAGCAGTTCGCCATTGCGCGAATAGGCCCAGACGCCGCCGGGCGCGGTGACCCAGACATTGCCGTGCTGGTCGCATTTCATGCCGTCGGGCACGCCGGGCTCGAACTCGGAGCGGATGTTGCTTGCAAAGACGCGCGGATTGGCGAGCGCGCCGTCGGCCTCGACGTCGAAGGCGCGGATCAGCGCCTGCACGGTGTCGTTGACATAGAGCACGCGCTCGTCCGGCGAGAAACAGAGTCCGTTGGGCTGCTCGAACAAATTACGGTCGACGAGCAGGCGGGGCGCGCCGCCGCCGGGCGGCACGCGATAGACACCCTGAAAGCCGAGCTGGCGCGGCCGCTCGACGCCATAGACCGGCATGCGGCCATACCACGGATCGGAGAAATAGATCGCGCCACTCGAATGGACGCAAACGTCGTTCGGGCTGTTGAGCTCCTGGTTCTCGAAATGCGAGGCGAGCACGTCGCGTCGCCCGTCCGGCCGCTCGCGGATCAGCGACGAGGTGGCATGCTCGCAGACGATCAGGTTCAATTCCGCGTCATAGGTCATGCCATTGCATTTGTTCGAGGGGCGTCTGACCTCGACGACGCCGCGCCGCGCATCCCAGCGTCGGCGCACGTCGGCCGGCATGTCCGAAAACAGGAGATAGTGATCCGTCGGATGCCAGATCGGTCCCTCCGTGAACTCGAAGCCCGTGCCGACCTGGCCGACCGGCGCATAGGGATCGATCAGGTTCTCGAATTCCGGCCGCAGGGTGACGTGCGTCATCGGCTAAAGTCCTCTTGAGCTCACGCCGGGAACCAGTGGCGCTCCGGCAGGCTCTGCACGATGGGTCCGGGGACTTGGTCGTGCAATCGGCCGACCACCGCGCCGCCTTCGATCTTGGCGGGCCGGTCGTGCACAGGCAGCAGATAGCGCGAGCCGCTGAGCAGCTTCTTGATCGCGGCCTTCTCCGCCCGCTTGGTGGTGCCATGGTTGCCGGTCGTGCGCGGCTCCCAATCATGGATCTCGTTGAAGGGCGTCACGATCTGGTCGTTGAAATCATAGATCACGTCGCCGCAGATCGTGGCGATGCCATCGGCGGTGTGGACGTGGATGTTCATCGAGCCTTCGGTGTGGGCATTGGCGGCGTCGCAATAGACGCCGGGCATCAGTTCGATCGGGCCGGTGATCTCGAGATCGAGGAAGCGCAGCGCGCCCTTGGTGTGCAACCGGTCGACCAGGTGCTTGATGTCGGGCGCCGGATATTGCGGATGCATCAGGCCGGATACGGAATATTCGAGTTCGCGGCGGTTGAGGACGACGGTCGTGTTCATCGGAAACAGATCGTCCTTGCCGGCATGGTCGATGTGAAGATGGGTGTGGCAGACGAAGCGCACGTCACCCATGCGCACGCCGTGACGCGCGAGCTGATTCTCGATCATGTTCTCGTGGAATTGCAGGCCGCGCATGCCGAGCGTCTCCATGATCTGGTTGGAGCGATAGCCGGTGTCGACCACGACAGGATAGGGGCCGCCGAGGATCAGGAAGCCGAGCGTCAGCACGCGTCGGGTGCGGCCGCAGTCGCGCCCGAGCACGAGGAAGCTCGACTCCAATTCGATATCGCCATAGTCCAGGATCTTGATTTCCAACGGCATCCATTCCCTCCCGATTGATCTTGTTTTGTGCGGCGATCCTTTGCCGTCATCCGATGCGATAGACGCGCATCGTGGTTGCCCTGAAGATCGCGTCGCGCTGCTCGCCGCGAAGCTGCACAGTAGCCGCGCGATAGGTGGCAATCAGTTCGCGATAGCTGGTCCAGAGTTTTTCGATCGGAAAGTTCGAGCCGAACAGGCAGCGCTCGGCGCCGAAGATATTGACGGTGTCCTCGATGACCCCACGGATATGCGCGAGGTCATTGCGGTGAATGAAGGTGCCGAGCCCCGAAAGTTTTGAGACCACGTTCGGGCAGCTTGCTAGCCTTGCCATGCCGGCGCGCCAGGCGGCGCGGCCTTCCGGCGACAGGTCCTCCAGCATGCCGGCGTGCTGCAGGATGAAGGTCACGTCGGGGCAGGCTTCGGCGAGGCCGGCGGCATCCGCCATCTGCGGCGCGAACACCTGCAGGTCAAAACTCCAGCCATAATCGGCGAGGCGGGCGACGTTGCGGCGGATCGCGGGATCGGCGCAGAGGTCGGCACGCGCGGCGAAACGGTAGAGCGGATTTTCATGCCAGTGCAGTTGCATGCGCACGCCGCGCACCAGCGGATAGCGCGCGAGGCGATCGAGTTGCGGGCGCACGTCACTGGCGGAGAAATCGGCATAGGCGACGATGGCATGCGGCCAGCCGTGCTCGCCCGCCGTCTGTTGCACCCAGGCCGTTTCGTCCTCGAAGCGATCAGTAGGCCAGTTGGTCTGCACATAGACCGAGCGGATCACGCCGGTGCCGGCGAGGTCGTCGAGATATTCGCGGATCGGATAGTCGCGGCGGATCGGCTCATAGGGGCCGAAGATGCGCGGCTGCATCGGTCCGGACAGCCAGGCGAGATCCGCCTGCCGCCAGATGTGGTGGTGGGCGTCAACGATGTCGGTCATGCGGCTCTCCTTCCTCCGAGCGACAACAGATGCGATACGACGGCGGCACTCGACCCGCCGTCGGAGAGATCATCGACGAAACGCTCGATCGCGATCAGCGCTTCGGTCTGCGGCCGGAAGCCGGGCCCGCTAGCCAGCGGCGTCAGCCAGCTCAGCGACCAGGCGCGTCGCGACAGTTTCGCGACTGCGTCGCGCAGCGCGGATACATCGCCACGCTCCAATCCATCGGAGACCACGACCACGGCGGCGCCGCGCGCATAGCCGCCGAACCGCGGTACGGCGAGGAACGCCTGCAAGGCGTCGCCGATACGCGTGCCGCCGTCCCAGTCGCTGACGAGGTGGGCGGCCGCGTTCAGCGCCTGCTCGCGGCGTTTCATCCGCAGGGCGCGAGTGACACGCGTCAGCCTGGTGCCGAAGGTGAACACCTCGACATTGCGCGCAGCCTGCATCAGAGCATGGGCGAGCGTCATGTTCTCCTCGGTGCGCGCCTTCATCGAGCCGGAGACGTCGATCAGGAGCAGGATCTTGCGCGGGCGCAGGCGTCGTTTCAGATGCCCGAGCCGCAGTACTTCGCCGTCATTGCGCACGCTGTCGCGCAAGGTGCGGCGGATATCGGCGAAGGGCCCGCGGCGCGCGCGCATCCGGCGGTGGCCACGGCGGCGCGGCAGCCGCCTCGGCGCTTCGCGCGAGAGCCGGCGCAGCGCGTCGTTGGTCGTGCCATGTGCAAAGCGGCGCTCGACCAGGGCCTCGGTGCGGGCGGCGGCGAGGCCAGATTCGTTGGCCTCGTCGGCGAGCGGCGGTTCATCCTCGCCGCGACCATCCTCCTGCAGGCGAACGATTTCCTCGTCTTCGCCCTCGGCGCGCTCGATGGCCTCGCTGCCGCGGAAATGGATATCGAACAGCCGGTCATAGGTCGCGCGCCGTTCCGGCGGTGGCGCCAGCGTCGCGAGACCCGCGCGGCGGATGTGTTCGAGGCTGCGCGGCCCGAGCAGTTCGATCGCGGCGAGGAAGGCGGTGGTCTGTTCCGGCGCGACCGCGAAGCCGTTGTGGCGCAGCAGCGCGACAAAGGAGATGAAGGTCTGGGCAGCGCGCGGCAGCGGCAATACGTCGTTCACGCAGCAGCCTCCGCTATCAGCGCGTCGAGCCGGGGCGAGATGAAATGAAGGTCCTCCTCGTCCTTCAGTGCGACGCCGATCGATCGCTTGAAGGCATCCGGCCAGCGCGCGCCGCCTTTGTGCAAGAGCGTGGCGGCCTCCGCCCAGTCGACCGCCTCGGCGATGCCGGGTGCCTTGCTCAGCGGTTCGCGCCGGAGCTTGCCGACGGCGGCAACGACGGCGCGCGCGGTCGCTTCGGCGACGCTGGAAGCGCGCATCATGACGATGCGCGCTTCGCGCTCGGCGGTCGGGTAGTCGATCCAGTGATAGACGCAGCGTCGCCGAAGCGCCTCGTGCAGGTCGCGCGTCCGGTTCGAGGTCAGCACCACGACCGGATGTTCAGTCGCGCGCACCGTGCCGCGCTCGGGGATGGAGATCTGGAAGTCGGACAGGAATTCGAGCAGGAAGGCTTCGAACTCCTGGTCGGCGCGATCGATTTCGTCGATCAAGAGCACGGTCGAGTCGGGTGCGCGCAGCGCGGCGAGCATCGGCCGCTCGATCAGGAAGGTCTCGCCATAGATGTCGATGGTCTCGTCGCCGGCCTGCCGGATCGCCAGCATCTGGCGCGGATAGTTCCACTCATAGAGCGCGGCCGCGGCGTCGATGCCCTCATAGCATTGCAGGCGGATCAATTTGCGCCCGAGCACGGCGGCGATGGCCTTGGCGGCTTCGGTCTTGCCGACGCCGGGCGCGCCTTCGAGCAGCAGCGGCTTGCCGAGCGCGAGCGAGAGATAAGCCGCGGTCGCGATGCCGTCGTCGGCGAGGTAATAGGCCGCGCGCAGCGCCTTCTCCAGCGCTTCCGGTGAGTCGATGCCGACGATGTTGCTGCGAACCGGCATGTGTCCTGCCTCTAGCGCCGCGCCTGTGGCCGCGCGCCGCCCTGCGCCTTGATCGCGCGCAGCACCTTCTCCGGCGTGATCGGCAATTCATCGATGCGGACGCCGACGGCGTTGAAGATCGCGTTCGCCACGGCCGGCAGCACCGGATTGGCGCACATCTCGCCCGGCCCCTTGGCGCCGAACGGTCCATCAGCCGCCGGGCGCTCGAGCACCGCGATGTCATGCGGACAGATGTCGCCGGGCCCCGGCATGAGATATTCGACGAAGTCGCGTGGCCCGTGGCTCGGGTCGGGATAATAAGGCTCGGGCGTCTCGTAGAGCGCGTGGCTGATGCCCATCCAGGCGCCGCCCACCAGTTGCTGCTCGACCAGCCGCGGATTGAGCGCACGGCCGAGCTCGTAGGCGCTGTCCATGCGGACCATCGCGACTTCGCCGGTCTCGTCATCGACCTCGACCTCAGCGACCAGGCAGGCATGCGCATAACATGTCGCGGGCGACATCTCGCCGGTTTCAGGGTCGACGTCGGAGAGCGGCACCAGGAAGATGCCGCGGCCGGAGATCGTCTTGCCCTGCTTGAACTGCGCGGCGATCGCCACGTCCTTGGTCGAGATGGAACGGTGCGGCGCGCCCTTGACGTGGATGTTGCCGCGGCCATCGGTCTCAAGGTCGGCGGCGTTCACCTCCAGCTCCTCGGCGGCGGCCTCCATCATCACGCCGCGCGCCTCGCGTGCGGCCATCATCACCGCATTGCCGACGCGATGCGTGCCGCGCGAGGCGAACGACCCCATGCAATGCGGCCCGGTGTCGGAATCGGCGGTGTCGACATAGACGTCCTCGACCGGCACGCCGAGCGTCTCCGCGCAGATCTGCCGCGTCACGGACTTCATGCCCTGGCCGAGATCGATCGAGGACAGCGCCACCGTGAACTTGCCGCTGGGATTGGAATGAACCAGCGCCTGGCTGGGATCACCGCCGAGATTCATCCCGATCGGGTAGTTGATCGACGCGATGCCGCGTCCGCGATGCCTGGTCATGGTCAGCGCCTCCTGGTGCCGAAGACGGAGGAGAAGCGGGCGGCGCCGTGCGAGGGCGCCTGCGGCCGTGGAGGAGGGGGCGGCGGAGGTGGAGGTGGGGGCGGCTCGCGCGAGGCAGGCGGCGCGCGGTCATAGGTCGTCCGCTGCTGTGACGGCGTCGCGGCCGGCGCGTAGGACTCGCGCGGCGTCGGCGGGATCGCCGCGCGGCTGCCGCCGCCGTCCTTGCGCGAGGAGGCGCGCTTGAACTCCTCGCGGATCGGCCATTTGGCCTTCTCGGCGGCGACCTGGACGCATTCGATCAACGCGGTGTTCTTGGCCTCGCGGCGATGCGCCTTCATGTCGCCGTCGCGATAGGCGTTGAGGATGCGGAACTCCATCGGGTCCATGCCGACGAGATGCGCGAGCTTGTCCATCTGGCACTCGATCGCGAAATCCATCGCGGTGACGCCGAAGCCGCGCATCGCGGTCGCGGGCGTGCGGTTGGTGAAGACGCAATAGACGTCGCCATAGACATTGGGGATCGTGTAAGGGCCCGGCAGATGCGCGGCGCATTTGACCGCGGCGTAGCTCGACAGCCGCGTATAGGCGCCGCTGTCGAAATAGGCGCGGATCTTGCGCGCCACGATCCGCCCGTCGCGCATCACGCCATCCTTGATGTAGATGCGCTCGGCGCCGCGCGGCGGACCATATTGCATCTCTTCCTCGCGCCCGAACACGTAGCGAACCGGACGTCCCGTGAGCATCGCGCCGAGAATGGAGAGCGGCTCGGTGAGGGTATCGACCTTGCCGCCGAAGCCGCCGCCGACGGTGCCGCCGATGAAATGGAAGGTGTTCGAGGGCACGTCCAGGATCTTGGCGCAGGTGTCGAGCGAGAAGAACAGCGCCTGGGTCGAGGTGTAGACGATGTAGCGGCCGTTGGTATCGGGCGCGGCGATCGAGCCGTTGGTCTCGGTCGGTGCGTGCTCGATCGGCGACATCTGGTAGCGCTGCTCCAGGACGTGGTCGGCCGTGGCTAGGCTGCGCTCGACATCGCCGAAGCGCAGCTTCTGGTGATCGTAGACATCGTGATAGATGAACGCGTTCTTCGGATAGGTCTCGTTGACAACAGGCGCGCCGGGTTTCAGCGCGTCCTCGACGTCGAACACGGCGGGCAGCGGCTCGTAGTCGATCCTGACCTTCGCCATCGCCTCATAGGCTTCGCGCGGGCTGTCGGCAACGATGGCGACGATCGGCTCGCCCTTGTAGCGCACTTTCTCGACCGCGAGCGACGGCTCGTCGTCCTTGCCGAAATTGATCAGGCTGAGCAGGGTGTTGAGGTTGCGCGGCACGTCGCTGCCGCGGATGATCCGGCGCACGCCCGCCGAGCGCTCGGCCTCGCTGGTGTCGATGCGTCGCAGCCGCGCATGGGCATGCGTGCTGCGAACCACCTTCAGATGCAGCATGCCCTGCAGCTTGTGGTCATCGAAATAGGTCGAGGTGCCCGTGACATGCCCAAGCATGTCCTGCCGCTGCGTGCCCTTGCCGATTTCCTTCAGATTGTCGTCGCGCTCGTCGGCGAAAATGTCCTTGCGCAGTTCCAGCATGGCTTAAGTCCTTTACGCGCGGGCGCGGCCGGTGGAGGCGGCGGCGAGCACGGCGTTGATGATGGGTTCGTAGCCGGTGCAGCGGCAGATATTGCCCGAGATCGCCTCGACGACCTCCGCGCGGCTCGGCTGCGGGTTGCGGTCAAGCAATGCCTTGGCGGCCATCAGCATGCCCGGCGTGCAGTAGCCGCACTGGGCGGCAAAGTTGTCGGCAAAGGCGCGCTGCAGCGGATGCAGGTTCGGGCCGTCCTTGATGCCGTCAAGCGTCTCGACCGAACGGCCGGCGACTGTCTCAGCCAGCGTCAGGCAGGAGAGATGCAATTCGCCGTCGATCAGGACGCTGCAGGCGCCGCAGCCGCCCTGGCCGCAGCCGAATTTCGGCGTCATGTCGCCGATCAATTCGCGCAGCGCGACCAGAAGATTGGTGCCGC
Organism: Bradyrhizobium sp. LeoA1Lang; assembly: GCF_055413685.1. NCBI lineage: Bacteria > Pseudomonadati > Pseudomonadota > Alphaproteobacteria > Hyphomicrobiales > Nitrobacteraceae > Bradyrhizobium > Bradyrhizobium sp. LeoA1Lang. Next base: position 33,414 of record NZ_JBVAPG010000008.1, read on the forward strand.
CATCGACGAAGATCGCGACGTCGCGGCCGTTGTGTCGGAATTGCAGGGCGGTCTTGGCCATCGTGATCCTCTTGGTGATCCTATTCCTGACCGGACAGCAGACGTCTCAAGTGAACGCCGACGATCTCGCGCCGGTACCAGCCGGAGGCGAGCGCATTGTCGGCGGGCGAGGTGCCCTCGACCGCGGCTGCGGCGGCGGCACCCATCGTCGCAGCGTCGAGCGTGCGTCCTTCCAGCGCCCGCTCGGCGGCACGGGCGCGAATTGGCGTCGGCGCCATCGAGCCGAGCGCGATGCGCGCGCCGGCGATGCGGCCGTTGCTGACAGGCAGATGCGCGGCGAGCGCGATCACGGCGCCGCCCTTCGGCTTGATGCGGGCGATCTTGCGATAGCGGAATGCGTCCGCGGTCGCGGGCTTCTGAAAGGAAACCGCGAGCACGAGCGTGCCGGTCTGCCGGTCGCGCGTCTGTAGGAATTCCTCGATCGGCACGTCGCGGCTGCCAAGGCCGCCCTGCACGGAAATCATGGCGTCGAGCGCGAGTAGCGCGACGGTAAAGTCGCCATATGGATTTGTGGCAAACAGATTGCCGCCGACCGTGCCCATGTTGCGGACCGCCGGCCCTCCGATCGAGCGAGCGGCTGCGTGCAGGAAGGCGAGATCGCGCTCGGCGAGGATGCGGGCAAAGGTGACGCCCGCACCGATCGTGACGCGGGAACCGGTCGCATCGATCCGCGTCAGCGCATGGTCGCTGGCGCGCACGATGGTGGAGATCGAGATGTCGCCTTCGTTCAGCGCGCGCATCACCAGCGTGCCGCCGCCGAGATAGCGCGCGCTGCGGTCGGATGACAGCACAGCGGCGGCCTCGCCGGTTGAGGCAAAGGTCCTTACAGTGACGGTCATGGGCGTTCCTCCGCGCTCATGCAGCCTCCTTCAGATGCCGGCGAATAGCTTCGAAGCCGGCCTGATAGATCTGCTCGGACACCATCTGCGTGATGTCGACGCTGTCCTCGGGCCGCGTGGTGAAGCGCGATTCCCAATGCCAGAAGGTGCGGTCGCCGTCGGTGACGGGCAGCAGGCGGACGTGCGCGACATAGTTGAACATCGGGATCGGCGTATCGAGCAGGCAATAGCTGAAGGACTGTTCAAGGTCGGACAGCGCCAGCAATTGCTCGCGCAGTTCCGCGCCGTCTTTGAGCTTGAAGCGCCTGACGCAGCCGATCTTGTCGGAGCTGTGTGCACGCTCGATCGTGCTGGTCGCAACCGCCGGATGCCAGCGGTCGTGCCCGTTGAAATCGCGGAGCACGCCCCACACCGCGTCGGTCGGCGCATCGATGATCGTGCTCTTGACGATATGCGGCACGCTAGCCTCCGAACGCGCGCTTGAGGGCGTCGAAGCCGCCCTGGAACACGCCGCCGCCGATATTGCCCACGAGCTCGGCCTCCCGCTCCGGCGCGCAGTCGAACTCGGCGGTCCATTCGAGAAACGTCTGGTCGCCGTCGGTCACCGGCGTCAGCCGCAGCGTCGCGACATAATTCTCCACGCCCATCGGCGACTCCAGGATGGAGTAGGTGCAGAACATGTCGTAGTCGGACAGGCCCAAGAGCTTCTCGCGGATGCGGTCGCCATTGCGCAGACGGAAATCACGCACGCATCCGATCTTGTCGGCGGGTTCGCCGCCTTCGATGCGGCTCTCGGCAATTGCCGGATGCCAGTTCGGCAGGCCATTGAAGTCGCGCACGCGGGCCCAGACGCGATCATTGCGGGCATTGACGACGGTGGAGACATAGACCCTGGCCATGGCGCGTGCTCACTCCTTCTTGCGCGGGGGGCGCGGCTCGCCTGTGGCGGGACTTGCGGGCGGCTTGGGTTCACCGCTCTTGCGGGTCGCGGACTCCTTGATGCCCTGCATGTCGCGCGCCTCGCGGATCAGGCCGGGCATCTTGGCAAGGCTGCCGCCCTCGACGCCGATGTCGGACAGGATCGAATCGATCAGCGGCGCCTGCACGCGGTAGCGCAGCGCGGAGTCGATCACCTCGTCGGTGGCGCTGCGGGAGGAGCCATTGCCGTGGCCATTGCCGTTGAGGCCGTCGACCTGGAGGATGCGGATGCCCTCGATCTTCTCCATCGGCTTGACGCTCTCGCGCACGATGCCCTCGATGCGGTCGAGCAGCTTGCGGCGGAACAGCGAGTAGCGCGCCTGGTCGGTGAGCACGTTCTCGGCTTCGTTGAGCAGCCGCTGCGCTTCGGCCTCCACCGCGGCGCGCACGCGCTCGGCCTCGGCGGCGATCCGCGTCTCCTCGGCCTGTTTCTCTGCGAGCAGCACCTCCACCGTCTTGCGGCGGCGCGCGATCTCGCTCTCGCGCGCGGTGACGACGCGCTCGGCGGCTTCTGTGGCGCGCACCCGCGCATCTTCGGCCGCCACCTTGGCCGCGGATTCTTCCAGGGATTTCTGATAGAGGGCGATCGCCTTCTCCATCAATGCGGTCTCGACGTCCTTCTCGCGGTTGACTTCGAGCCGGCGTAGATCGCGCTCGCGGCCGATGCGGGCCTCGTCGAGGCCACGGTCGGAGGCGATGCGGGCGCGCTCGACCTCCTCGCGGGAGGCGATCTCGGCCTCCTGCAGCGACTGGACGCGGGCGACCTCGAGTTGCTCGATGGAACGGCGGCGTTCGAGCCGTGCTGCCTCCAGCGCCTGCTCGCGCGAGACGTCGGTAGTCTCAACTTCCTTGCGCGCCACGATTTCCGCCTGCCTGACCTGGCGGTCAGCATCGATGCGCTCGGAACGCTTCACCGACAGCGCGATCACGCGCTCCTCGTCGGCGATCTCGATCGTCTTCTTCTGGTCGATATTGAGCACCTCGCGTGTCCTGGATGAAGCGATGCGCTCGGATTCCAGCGCAAGTTCCACCCCGATCCGTTGGCGCTCGATCGCATCGCGTCGCTTGAGGTCGGCTGCCTCGATCGCTTGGGTACGCGCGATTTCGAGGGCCCTCGTCTCGCGTTCGGCCTGGATGCGCTCGGCCGCAACAGCCTTCTCCTGCGCGATGCGTGCAGCCTCGATGGCTTCGCGCGAGGCGATGTCGGCTTCCTCGACGGTGCGGTTGCGCGCGATCTCCAGCGAGCGGATGCGTTCTTCCTGGGAGATGCGGGAGGCTTCGGTCGTCTCGCGCGCAGCGATGCCGGCGACTTCCAGCGCCTGGTTGCGCTCGATCTCCAATTGCCGCGTATTCTGCTCGGCGGCGATTCTTTCGGCCGCAAGGGTGCGCTCGCGGGCAATGCGCGCTGCTTCCACTGCGCGCTGCGCCTCGATCTCCGCTTCCTGGATGGCGCGGACCTGCTTGATCTCAAGCGCGCGGGTGCGTTCGTCGGAGGCGATGCGCTCGACATTGACGGTCATGGTCTGGGTGATGCGCGCCTTCTCGGTCGCCTCCTTCGCGGCGATCTCGGCTTCCTCGACCGTGCGCGTGCGCTCGATCTCGCGCCGCCGGGTCTCTTCCTCGTTGGCGATCCGGGCATCGGTCACGACGCGATCCTGCTGAATGCGCGCCTTCTCGATCGCCTCACGCGCCGCGATCTCGGCTTCCTCCACCGTGCGCATACGCTCGATCTCGCGCTGGCGCACTTCGCGCTCGGAGGCGATCCGCGCGGTGTCGACCGAGCGCTGGTTGGCGATCCTGGCTTTCTCGATCTCCTCGCGGGCCAGCAGTTCCCGTTCGTCGACCGCGCGCGTCCGCTCGATCTCCTTCTGCCGGGTTTCGCGTTCAGAGGCGATGCGTGCCTCGGTGATCGCCTGTTCGTTGGCGATACGTGCCTTCTCGATCGCCTCGCGTGCGGTGATCTGGGCCTGCTCGGCCTCGGTCTCGCGCAGCGCGCGTTCGCGCGCCACTTCGGTGCGCTGCAGGGCGCGGCGCATCTCGATGTCGCGTTCCTGCTCCAGCCGCGCCGTCTCGCTCTCGCGCTCGATCTCGAGCGCCTGCCGTTCGGCCTCCAGGTTGCGGGAGCGGATCTTGATCATCGAGTCCTGCTCGATGTCGTTGCGCAGCTTGCGCTTGGCCTCGATGTCCTCCATCAGGCGGGTGAGACCTTCGGCGTCGAAGCGATTCGAGGGATTGAAGAACTCGAGATCGGTCTGGTCGAGGTCGGTGATCGCGACGGATTCGAGCTCGAGGCCGTTCTGGGCGAGCGCTTCGGCGGCCGCAGCCTTGACGCGGGCGACATAGTCGCCGCGCTGCTCGTGCATCTGCTCCATCGTCATTTCCGAAGCGACCGACCGGATCGCCGAGACGAACTTGCCGGAGAGCAGCGTATGGAGCTGTTCCGGCTCCATGGTGCGGCGGCCGAGTGTGGCCGCCGCGATCGAGACGGCCTCGCGGGTCGGCTGCACGCGGACGTAAAAATCCGCCTCGATATCGACGCGCATGCGGTCGCGGGTGATGACGGCGTCCTGCCTGGATCGCACGATCCCCATCGGCAGCACGTTCATGTTGACCGGCGTGTAGTCATGAATGAAGGGCAGCACGAAGGCGCCGCCATTGATCACGACACGCTCGCCGAGGAAGCCGGTGCGGACGAAGGACACTTCCTTCGACGAGCGGTGGTACAGCCAGTTGACGATATAAACGATAACGACGATCGCGATGATCGCGATGATGAGCCAGAGGATCAATTCGCCGATCAGAATCCCTGACATCTTAACCTCCCTTGCTCGGCGCTAGCGGGCGCCGATCATCTTGAACTTGCGTACCTGATCCGTGAGCGCCCGCTCGACCGGCAGGCGCTCCATCGAGGAGGCGCCATAAAAGCCGTGGCATTTGCGGGTCTTCTTCATGATGAAATCGGCGTCGGCGGGGTCCGCGATCGGGCCGCCATGCGCGAGCACCAGGATGTGCGGGTTGACGCTGAGCGCGGCCTCGGCCCAGGTATCGATGCGGGCCGGGCAGTCCTCGAGCCTGAGCGCGGTCTGCGCCCCGATCGAGCCGCCGGTGGTCAGGCCGAGATGGCAGACGACGATGTCAGCGCCTGCAATCGCCATCGCGGCCGCTTCGGTCTCGCTGAAGACGTAGGGCGTCGTCAGCATGTCCTTGTCATGCGCCTTCGCGATCATCTCGATCTCGAGCGCATAGGACATGCCGGTCTCCTCGAGATTGGCGCGGAATATGCCGTCGATCAGGCCGACGGTCGGAAAGTTCTGTACGCCGGAGAATCCGAGCGCCTTGAGCTGATCCAGGAACAGGTCCATGTCGCGGAACGGATCGGTACCGTTGACGCCGGCGAGCACCGGCGTGTTGGTCACGACCGGCAGCACTTCGCCCGCCATCTCCAGCACGATCGCATTGGCATCGCCATAAGGCATGAGGCCGGCGAGCGAGCCGCGGCCCGCCATGCGATAGCGTCCGGAATTGTAGATCACGATCAGGTCGACGCCGCCGGCCTCTTCGCACTTGGCCGAGAGCCCGGTGCCGGCGCCGCCGCCGACGATCGGCTCGCCCCTGGCCGCCATGTCGCGAAACCTCTTCAACAGCGCCGCGCGTTCAAACCTGGCCATGGGTCACCTCGCCACTCTCCGCCGTCCACCGGCGCGTCCGAGCAGAGGACGGAACGCGGCTACGATTGCAGCCGCAAATTCGGGATCGTTGATGTTGCGCCTGATGCGAATGAGCTGGCGGTTGCCGGTCTGGCGCACGGTGCGCTCCAGCGCGCGGAACAGCGTCGCATCGGCATCCGGATCCCAGAACGGTTGACCTGCTGCATCGAGCGCGGAGACGCCGCCCTCGGGCAGGAAGAAGCGCACGGGACCGTCCATCTGGTTCAGCCGTTCGCCGATCCAGCGGCCCATGCGTTCGTTCTCTTCCACTGTCGTCCGCATCAACGTGACCTGCGGGTTGTGGACCTGGAACTGGCGCTGGCGATAGCGCTCAGGGATGGTGTCGGGGGCACCGAAATTGACCATGTCGAGCGCGCCGACCGAGCCGACATAGGGCACGCGGCTGCGGATGATCGCCCCGAAGCGATCGTCGGTGGCCGGGAAGACGCCGCCCATCAGGAGATCGCAGATTTCGGTGGTGGTCAGATCAATGACGGCAGCGAGTTGGCCGGAATCGACGAGCTTTTCCATCGAGCGGCCCCCGACGCCGGTGGCGTGGAACACCAGGCACTCGAAATCGTCCTTCAACTCGGCCGCGATCTTCTGGACGGCAGGCGTGGTCACGCCGAACATGGTGATGCCGATGGCGGGAAGGCCGCTGCCGGTCTCGCGCTGCCGGGCGCCGCGCTCGTCGAGACGTGCTTTCACCATGCCGACCAACGCATTCGCGCCGTTGGAGAGCACCGCGCGCGAGATCGAGTTGAGGCCTTGGACGTCGGTGACCGAATACATCATCATGATGTCGGCCGGGCCGACATAGGGACCGACGTCACCCGAGGCGACGGAAGAGATGATGATCTTGGGCACGCCGATGGGCAGGGTACGCATGGCAGGCGCGACCAGCGAGGCGCCGCCGGAGCCGCCAGCCGAGATGATGCCGGCGACATTGCCCTGACGGCGCAGCCATTTCGCGAAGGCATCCGCCATCGCGCTGACCGAGGCGCCGCGATCGGCGCCGAACACGCCGGGTCCGCCGCGACCATGGTTCAGCGCGATCTCCTGGGCGGAGACATCGCAGGTCGTCTGCTTGCCGCTGGTGGAAACGTCGACCAGGCGGGAGCGCAGCCCGCTTGCCGCGATGATGTCGCGGATGAAGCGCAGTTCCGGTCCCTTGGTGTCGAGCGTGCCGACGACCAGCACGACCGGCGGGCCTGCGGTCTGCGCGGCGGCCGGTTCGCGCCGCTGCCGTGTGCTCTCTTCCAGCCGTGTTACGCCGGCCGAATGCGTTCGCGCGGCCGCCTCGATGCGGGCGATTGGTACCGGCTGCGACCAGCGCGTCGGCGGCACGGGATTGGAGATGTAGATGCGGACCGGGCCCTTGCCGCGCGCGGGCCGCGGGGCGGCATCCGGCTCCGGCTTTGCGGGGCCAGCGTCGATATCGGCTGCAACATCGCCATGGAGCCCGACGCCGAGCAGGCGCTGCTGCAACTCGCGGTCGGCGGCGAGCCGCACGGAATCGATGATGCGGTTGATGCGGCCGTTGACCATGATGGCGACGTTCTTGGAAACCGCCGTCGCCACGCCGATGTTCTGCTCGATCACCAGCACCGACATGTCGCCGTCTTCGCCGAGGCGGACCAACATCTCCTCGACCTGCGCCACGATCACCGGCGCCAAGCCCTCGGTCGGTTCGTCCATGATCAAGAGATGCGGATTGGTCAGAAGCGCGCGAGCAATCGCGAGCATCTGCTGCTCACCGCCGGAAAGCTGGCTGCCGCCATGGTCCCTGCGTTCGGCAAGGCGCGGGAAGGTGTCGTAGATCCGCTCGACCGTCCACGGGCCGCGGCGCATCCCCCCGGCGAGCTGCAAATGCTCGTCGACGCTGAGCGAACGCCACAGGCGCCTGCCTTGCGGCACGTAGCCGACGCCAAGCCGCGCGATCCGGGCCGGGCTCATGTGCGTGGCGTCCTCGCCGCGAATGCGCACGGAGCCGCCGCTGGCCCGCACCAGGCCCATGATGGTCTTGCACAGCGTAGTCTTGCCCATGCCGTTGCGGCCGACCACCGAGAACACGCCGGAATCGAGCGTGAGGTCGACGCCCTGCAGCGCATGCGAATGGCCATAGTAGACATCGAGACCCCTGACCTCCAAGGCGGGCGCGGCGCGGCGGATATCACTCATGTCCGCCTCCGAGATAGAGCTCCTGCACTTCAGGATCGGATTCGATCTCGCGTGGCAGGCCCTCCTTGAAGACGCGGCCGTTGTGCATCATCGTGACGCTCTCGACGACGCGCAGCGCGACATCCATGTCGTGCTCGATGATGATGTAGCCGATATGCGCTGGAAGCGAGGTCAGGATCTCGATCAGTTCGAGCCGCTCCGCCGGCGACAGGCCCGCCGCCGGCTCGTCGAACAGGATGAAGCGCGGCGCACCGGCGAGCGCGAGAGCGATCTCGAGCTGGCGTTGCTGGCCGTGAGCGAGCTCGGCGACGCGCTGGTTCTTTACCAATGTCAGGTGCACCGCCTGCACCAGCGTCTCGGTCGCGTGCATCAGCGCGTCGTTCGCACCCGGACGCAGGAAGGAGAAGCGCCCGCGCGAGACGCCGCGGCAGGCGAGGTAGACATTGTCCTGCACGGTGAGGCCGGGGAACAGCGCCGATATCTGGTAGGTGCGGCGGAGGCCGCGCCGGATCCGCTCATAGGGCGGGAAGCGCGTGACGTCCTCGCCGAAGAAGCGGATGGTGCCGGAGGAGGGCAGGAAATCGCCGGTGATGCAGTTGAACAGCGTGGTCTTGCCGGCGCCGTTGGAGCCGAGCACGGCGCGCCGCTCGCCCGGGCGTACTGTCATGGTGACGTCGGTCAGCGCGGCCAGCGCGCCGAACAACCGCGTCACGCCGCGCAGTTCCAGCGCAGCGCCGGCGCCGACTGCGGAGAGGCGATGCGCGACGCTATCCATGTCGGCTTCCCGCGGTGCTGCTTGAGGTTCGTGTTTGGCGGCGGCGCCAGCGCTCCCAAAGGCCGATCACGCCGTCCGACGACCAGAACACGATGGCAAGGAAACCGAGCCCGATCAGGAGCCGGAAGCGATTGCCGTCGAGCCCGAACTTGATCAGGACGTCGAGCGCGAAGGTGCGCAGGATAACGAAGATGAGCGCGCCGATGAATGGGCCGACCGGCCGGGTGATGCCGCCGACCACGGCGATGATCAGGATGTCGATGCAGCGCTCGACGCCGACCGAGCCGGGCGAGATCTGCCGATAGTTCCAGACCTGAAGCACGCCGCCGAGCCCGGCAATGAAGGATGCGAACGCATAGGCGGCGACACGGTGCGCGTTGACGTTGAAGCCGAGCGCCGCCATGCGGCGGGGATTGTCGCGCACGCCCTGCAGCGCCAGCCCGAACGGAGCGCGCGAGACGTACTGGACCGCGAAATAGCAGAGAGCGGCGACGCCGAGTATCAGGTAGTAGAAGGGAATATCGGAGCGCCAGTCGACGCTCCAGAACTGCGGCGTAGCGACGGTGTTGATGCCGGTATGGCCGTTGAAGATGGCCCAGTTCTGGTTGGTGAAGTAGTAGAAGGCCGCGCCGATCGCGAGCGTGATCATGATGGTGTAGATGCCCTCGGTGCGGACCGCGAGCGCGCCGCCGAGCGTGCCGAAGATCGTCGCGAGCACGAGCGCCACCGGCGTCGCCAGCCACCACGGCCAGCCGAGGCTGATATTGGCATTGCCGCTGACGCCGAACACCGCGACCATGTAGCCCGCAAAGCCCGCGATGGTGAGCTGCATCAGGCTGACCATGCCGCCGTAGCCGGCGAGGAACATCAGGCTGAGCGCGACGATGCCGAGGATCAGCGAGGTGCCGAAGATCTCGATCAGGAAGAAGCCGTTGGCGATCACCGGCATGATCACCAGGATCAGCGCAACCAGCCACGCGGCCGGGTTGTTGAGCTCGGGCCAGGCGCGGAACTTCGGGCGTTCTACCGCGGTCGCTGGTGCATGAAGCTGCGTCAACGACATGTCATCGCCTCGCCAGCAGGCCCTGTGGCCGCAGCGCCAGCACCAGCACCATGATCAGGAAGGTCACGACGATGGCGTAGGTCGGGATGTAGACGGAGCCGAGCTGCTCGGCGAGGCCGATGATGACGGCGCCGAGCGCCGCGCCCGGGATCGATCCCATGCCGCCGACGATCACGACCACGAGGGAGGCGAGCAGGAAGCGCGTATCCTCGCCCGGCGAGATCGATTGGAACGTGCCGCCGACCACGCCGGCGATGCCGGCTAACCCCGCACCGAGCGCGAACACCAGCACGAACACGGCCTGGATCTGCACGCCGGTCGCGGCCAGGATGTCGCGATCATCGACGCCTGCGCGCACGATCATGCCGATCCGCGTGCGGTTCAGCGCCAGCCACATCGCAATGCCGATGATGACGGAGGCGGCGAAGATCGCGAGCCGCACCATCGGATATTGCAGATAGACCGGCTCGCCGGAGGATTTGACCGCGGTGATGAACGGAAGCTGCACCGGGCCGATCAGCCAGCTCGGCGTCGCGATCTGGTAGAAGTCGCCGCCGAACACCCACAGCATCAGGTCGGCGAACACGATCGCAAGCCCGATCGTCACCATGGTCTGGCGCAGGTGTTGGCCCTCCATGCGGCGGAACACCAGGATCTGCAGGAGCACGCCGACGAGCGCGACCGCGAGGAAGGCGACGACGAAGCTCAGGATCCAGGAGCCGGTCCAGGCGCTGATGGCGTATCCGACATAGCCGCCGAACAGATAAAGCGAGCCGTGCGCCAAATTGACGTTGCGCATCAAGCCGAAGATCAGCGTGAAGCCGCTCGCCACCAGGAAATAAAGCCCGCCGAGCGTGATGCCGTTGAAGACGGCGTTGAGGAAGACCCGCTTGCGGCCGATCGCCTGCTCCAGGCCCGGCGGCCAGACCGCGAAGACCAGCCACAGCAGGAGCGCGATCGCGACGATCGCGATCAGCGCCCATGCCGGATGGCGTTCGATGAACCGTGCCATCGACGTGCGTTCCCTCAAGGCCTCGCGATCGTCTTTGCGGATCGCGTTGTTTGCATCCTAGTGCGGGCCGAGGCGGCGGATTTGACCGGGAGTATCTTTTATCGGCGCTGACGATGGGGTCGAATTGCATCCGCAGGCGACGCTGCGCTCCCTCTCCCGCTTGCGGGAGAGGGCTGGGGTGAGGCTGTCTCCGCATTGGGACTCCCTGTGTGGAGAGAACCCTCACCCGGCGCTACGCGCCGACCTCTCCCGCAAGCGGGAGAGGTGAAGTCGGGGCTAGGGGCGCAGCACTTTGGCGGCGCGGCGGTAGTCGGTTGGGGCCATGCCGACATTGGCGGCGAAGAAGCGGGTGAAGCCGCTTTGCGAGGAGAAGCCGAGATCGTAGCCGATATCGGCGATCGGCGCCTCGGTGGCGACCAGCGCGTCCAGCGCCTGCTCCATCATCAGCGTGTTGCGATAGAGGTGCGGCGTGACGCCGGTCTGGGTGCGGAACAAGCGGTAGAAGTGCGGCCGCGACAGGCCGGAGGCGCGGGCGATCGAATCCAGCTCGATCTCGGCGCCGGGGCTTTCGGACAACAGCTTGACCGATTTGCGGATGCGAAAATCAGTGATCGCGGCGGCGGTGCGAATTTCCTGCGGGACTTCGGATTGTCGCCAGCTTTCTTCGTAACTGAGATCGATCAGGCGCCGCAATTCGCCATCGAGGCTCTTGAGCGAGGGTGCGCCGCACACGAGCGCTGCGGTGTGGCGGATCAGCCTGTCGAGTATGTCGCTGCGCTTGAAATGCGTGCGGCCGAAGCGGAGGCCTTGCGTGCAGGACGCGTCGGGCGCGAACCATTCGGCGTTGACATAAAGCACGAAGAAGATCGCGCCCCTTTCCATGTCCGTCGGCAGGAAGTTGTGCGGCTCCCACGGGTTGACCGCAACGACGGAATCCTCGGTCAGGAGCCGGCGCTGATCGCAGACGTCGATCTGTGCCGGCGTGCCGCCGACATGGAAGATCAGATGTCCTTCGCGGTGCGCATGCACGTTGAAGGGACGGTTCAACTGATAGACCGTCGCGCGACCGAACCGGCCGTGGAAGACGGCAAGCGCTTTGCTCATGCCCTCCCTCCCGCGGGATGTTCTTGTCTTTTTTAACCAGCGTTCAACATCCAGCAAAAGAACGCAAGCGTGAGAACGCCGCGCCCGTCAACCAACGGTCGGTTCGCACCTGCAAAAATTAGGTCAGTACTTCTTGCATTCCGGGACGGTGCGGCTCGGCAGGCCGATCTTGGCGAACACCGCCGGATCGTAGCCGAGCGTCTGGTTCACGTTCGGGATCACCTTCACGACCTTGCTGAACAGGGCGCCCTTGCCGTCATCCACCACCTCGGTCACGAAATTGGTTCCGATCGCCTGGCGGTTGGAATCGAGCTTGATCTTGCCGTTGGGCGCGTCGAGCTCGATCTTGGCCAGCGCTTCCTTGAGCTTCGCCTGGTAGTTGCTGAGGTCGCCATTGACCTGACGCAGCGCCAGGATCAGGGCCATGGTCGAGCCGTAATAGTTGGTGGCGAGCAGCGAGGGGCTCGGGAAGCGCTTGTTCGGCGGGAAGGAGTCCTGATAGGCCTTCACGAATTTCTGCCAGCCGGGATCCTCCCAGGTGTCGGCCTGGCCGCTCGCGGCGATGGTGCCGATCAGCGCGTTCTTGGCGTTGCCCTTGGAGGACAGGATGGTCTGGTCGATCATGATCGAACCGCCCATCAGATGCGCCTTGCCGCCGGCCTGCTGATACTGGTTGAGGAAGTTGACGGCGTCAGCACCGCCGAGGCCGAGATAGATCGCGTCGACATCGTCGGGCAGGGCGGCGATCACGGAGGCGAAGTCCTTGGTGCCGAGCGGCACCCATTGCCGGTTCGTGACCTGTCCGCCGGCACCGCAGAATTCAAGCACCAGGCCGAACACCTGGGTGTAGATGAAGGAGTAATCCTCGCCGACGGTCGCGATCTTGCGATAGCCCTTGTTTTCATAGGCATATTTGCCGAGACCGACCTGCCACTGCGCGCCGTCCATGTTGTAGCGGAAGAAGTTCGGGGCAGGGTCGACATAGGTCGTCTCCTGCGCACCGGAGGCGGCGTTGACGAAGGTCAGCTCGGGACGTGACTTGGCAAAATTCTTCACCGCGATGCCTTCGTCGCCGGAGAGCGGCGAGAGCAGGATCTGCACCTTGTCCTGCTCGATCAGCTTGCGCACCGCGCGCACCGCGGAATCGGGCGTCGCATCCGTCGAGGCGATGACGAATTCCAGCTCCTTGTCGCCGACCTTCTTGCCGAGCGTGTTGAGCGCGGTCTGGAAACCGCGGATGCCGTCCTCGCCAAGCACGGTGTAGGTGCCTTCGAGGGTTGCGGTGACGCCGACCTTGATCTTCTCCTGCGCGACTGCGGCGCCTGAAAGCAACAGGCTGCCTAGCGCGATCAGTCCCACACTGCCTTTCAACATCGCTCTCCTCCTCCCATTTTGCAGCGTCTTGCATGCGGCCCGCGTGTTTGCGATGGCCGCGACGTCTGGTTGTTGGGCGAAGGCTAACCGATGGCGGATGCAGCGCGGACGTCTCCGCGCCGCGCGGCTTGACGGGCAGTCTCATTTTGCATGCTGCGCCGCAGCGAGCCGCGCGATGACGGCGTGGGTCACGCTAGGCCGGCTCGGACACGTGAAATCGGCTATGCGCCTCCGCGAGATGCAGGAAGCGCGTCAGACTCTGCGCGATCGGGTCGCGCGTGAGTCCGCGGGTGATGAACACCAGGAACGACGGTTGCCCGGCGTCCTCGCCGGTGAGATGAACCGGCGGGTGCATCGAGTGCTGCACGCCATGGATCACGACTGGATTGGCGCCGGCTGACGTTCGGACCAGGCCTTTGACGCGCAGGATGCGGTCGCCGTGCCGATGCAGCAGCGCGGAAAGCCACAGCGTGAAGGCAGGCCAGTCGATCCGCTCGGGCAGCGCCAGCGTGAATGAGCCGACGTCCTGATCGTGCTGCGGGACCTCGGTGGCCGTGAATGGCGTCCCACCGCGGGACGCACTCTCGCCCGCCGTCCGGTCGAACAGCCGTGCAAGACTGAAGTCGGGATCCTGCGCATCGTGCAGAACAAGGTCGGGCGCGATCGCGGTCGCTGCCGCGGTGATGTCGCGGGTAGGATGTGCGGCGCGAAGATCGGTCTTGGTCACCACCAGCGCGTCGGCGATCGCGACCTGTCGCCGGGCTTCGTCAAAGTCCCGCAGATTGCGCAAGCCTGCGACGGCATCGATGACCGCGATCACGCTGACGAGTTCGACATGCTGACGCAGCCATGGGTCGCGTGCGATGGTGCCGACGATCGGGGAGGGGTCCGCAAGTCCGGAGGTCTCGATGATCGCGCGCGTGAAGCGGGACTGTCCGTCCTGCCGCGACATCCGCACCAGATCGTAGAGCGCGCGGCCGACATCGGCGCGCCGCGCGCAGCACATGCAGCCATTACCGATCAGCTCGACGTTCTCGGCGGCATGCACCATCAACCGATGGTCGAGACCGGCCTCGCCGAATTCGTTGACCACAACGCCGGTGCCCTGGCCTTCCGGCTCCCGCAGAAAGCGCTGGACCAGCGTCGTCTTGCCGCTGCCGAGAAAACCCGTGACGATAAAGAGCGGCAGGCGATCAGGCATGTCGGCTACCGCCGGCGAACGATGGGTCAAGCGGGTCGATGCGCCGTCCGGACAGCGCCTCCGTCGCCGGCCAGACATCGTTGAGGGTCGGCGCGATCCTGGAGCGGCCGACCCGGTCGAATACCATCAGGGCCTCGCCGTCCCAGTCCTCGCAGCTCGCTTCAAGCGGCGCCAGGATGATGTTCAGGAGCTCGATGCGGCGCTTGCGCTCGTCCCGATAGTGCTGGATGTCATCGAACGGAAAGCGCTCGTCGCGCAGGCGGCCGAAGTCGCTCCAATGCTCGCCGGCGCCGAAGATGGCGCATACTTCACACATCGGCCACCTGTTCGCCAAGCCGGATCTCCATCGCCGGCGTCATCGTCTGCGTCAGGCTCTCCGACACCCGCTTGCGGGCGAGGTCGGCATGGGATCGCGCCAGCTCTTCGGCGCGATCGCCGTCGCGCTCGCGGATCGCTTCCACCAGTTCCCGATGCTCGCGGACGATCTGGCCCACATGGCTGCGATACGAGCGCTCGGTCGGAAAGCACTCGCTGGTCATGGCGAGCCGCGCAATGCGCAGGTCGGCCGTAAGCTGCTGGATATAGAAGCGTTGCAGCAGGGAATTGCGGCAGGCGGCTCCGATCACGGCGTGAAAGCGGAAGTTGGCGTCCAGCATCGCCACCGAGTCGTCCTGCCTGAACGCGGTCTCGAACGCCTTGCGCTCGATATCCATCTTCGCGACCTGCTCGTCGGTGCGGCGGATTGCCGCCCATCGCGTGACGAGGCGCTGTGACACGTCGAACGCTTCGAGATGTTCGCGGATGTCGTTCCAGCCCATCGGCGCGACGCGTGCACCGCGATTGGGGACGAGCTGCACCAGGCCTTCGGCGGCAAGCCGCACAAGGGCTTCGCGCACCGGCGTGCGCGAAACGCCGAAGCGGGCGACCAGCGTCGCTTCGTCCAGATCCTCGCCCGGCACCAAGGTGAAAGAGACGATCTCCTGCATCAGGGCGCGGTAGGCATGCTCGCTGCTGGCACCCTTCAGTGCCTTAACATTAGAGCGCGATGCCTTGTTTTTGCTCATTGCGGCCTCCGTCGCTTTATGTATATTTTGTGTATGCACCGTTTGCAACTCATCGTCGACAAGGTTTTTTGATGCTCGCACAAGCCACCGTGAATGGCATCTTGCTGGGAGGCCTCTACGGCCTCGCGACGGTCGGCTTTTCCATGGTGTGGGGCGTGATGGGGGTGATCAATCTCGCCCACACCGCCTTCATCACGCTCGGCGCCTACGTCACTTACGTGCTGTTCGAGCGCTACGGCCTCGATCCCTTGCTCTCGATGCCGCTCGCCATGGCGTCGATGTTCGTGCTCGGCTACGGCATCCAGAGATTGATCCTCAATCACGTCATCCGCACCAGCCTCTTGCTTTCGCTGGTCGTGACGTTCGGCATCGAGCTCGTCCTGACCGATGCCACCGTGCTGATCTTCACTTCCGATGTGCGCTCGGTGAACGCCTCCTACGCCAGCACCTCGGTCGCGGTGTTCGGCACGCTGGTGCCGGTGGTGCGGTTGCTTGCCGCCGGGCTCTCACTTGCGCTGGGCGTCGGGTTCTTCGTGTTCCTGCGCCGCGCCAGCCTCGGGCAGGCTATCCTCGCGACTGCGCTGGACCGCGAGATGTCGAATCTGATGGGCATCAATCCGCAGCAGGTGTTTGCGCTCACCGCGGGCGCCGGCGCGGCGCTGGCGGGGGCCGCGGGCTCGCTGTCGAGCATGCTGTTTCCGGTATCGCCGACCATGGGCGTCAGCTTCCTCGGCGCTGTGTTCGTGATCACTGTGCTCGGCGGCATCGGCAGCGTCGAAGGCTGCATCGTGGCAGGCTTCCTCTATGGCCTCGCGCAGGCCTGGGCTGCCTATTGGCTCGGGACCAGTTTCCAGGAAATCGTCGCGTTCGCGATGTTCCTCGGTGTGCTCGTGGCGCGGCCGCAGGGCCTGTTCGGTCGCGCCTTCTTCGGAGAACACGCATGAGCGAGGCCGCAGTCCTGGAGCAGGGCGCCAAGGCGTCCACCATGCGCCCCCTGGTGTGGGCTGCGGTCGCGATCGGTCTTCTCGTGCTGTGCGCGGCGCCGCTCGGCATCAGCTCCTACTGGCTGCGGGTGCTGACCACGGTGCTGATGTATGTGATCGTCACGCAGGGGCTCAACGTGATCGTCGGCATCACCGGCTATCATGCCTTCGGCAACGGCGTGTTCTTCGGGATCGGCGCCTATGCGTGCGGCACCGCGATGGTGGCGGGGCTGCCGTTCGTGGCCGGCATCGCGCTCGCCATCGTGATGTCGGCGGTTTGCGCGTTCATCCTTGGCTGGCCGATCCTGCGGCTGAAGGGCCATTACTTCGCGATCGCGACGGTGGCGCTGAACCTTGCGGCGGTGCAGATCATCATCCAGATCGGCGGCATCACCGGCGGCGCGCAGGGCCTTGCGCTGCCGCTCAGCGACTGGGACCCGAAGCCGCTCTACATCGCGCTCTATTACCTGATGCTCGGCGGCGCAGTGGCGTCGACCGCGATCGTCGCCATCCTGTTGAAGCGTCCGCTCGGCTTCGCGCTGCGCGCGATCCGCGACAGCGAGCGTGCCGCCGCGGTGATGGGCATCAACACCACGAAGGCGAAGGTCTATGCCTGGGCGATCAGCGCGGGCCTGACCGGTTTCGCCGGCGGCGTCTGGGCCTACTGGATCACTTTCATCGAGCCGTCCAGCGCCTTCGATCCGGCCGTCGGCGTGAAGGCCTACATCATGCTGATCATCGGCGGCATGGGCAGCATCCTGGGGCCGGTGATCGGCGCTTTCGTGCTGGAGATCGTCTCCACTCTGGTCTGGAGCGGATTCCTGAAGGCGCATCAGTTGATCCTGGGGCTCCTGATCGTCGTCGTCTGCATCGTCGCCCCCAACGGCATCATCAACGCCTTTGCACGGCTCGTTCGATCGGTGAGGAGGAACGATGGCGCTGCTTGAAGGCCGCAACCTCACCATCAAGTTCGGCGGCGTGCTCGCGCTCGATGGCGTCAGCTTCGGCGTGGAAGCCGGACAGATCTTCGGCGTCATCGGCCCCAATGGCGCCGGCAAGACCACGCTGCTGAACGCCATCTCCTCGGTCTACAAGCTCGATGGCGGCTCAATTTCGTTCGCCGGGGAGGACGTCACCAACGTTCCCTCGTACCAGCTATCGCAGCTCGGCGTGGCGCGCACGTTCCAGATCGTGCAGCCGTTCAACCACATGACCGTGCGCGAGAACGTGACCGTCGGCGCCATGTATGGCCACGCCCGATTGCGCCAGCGCAACGAATATCTCGATGCCGCCGACGAGGCGCTGGAGCGCGTCGGCCTGATCGCCAAGGCGCATTTCATGCCGCCGCATCTGACGCTGTCGGACCGCAAGCGGCTCGAAGTCGCCCGCGCGCTCGCCATGCAGCCGCGGCTCCTGCTGCTCGACGAGGTCATGGCGGGGCTCAACCTCACCGAGATCGAGCGCATGATCGACCTCGTTCGCGAGATCAATGCCGCAGGCATGACGGTGATCGTGATCGAGCACGTCATGAAGGCGGTGCTGGCGCTGTGCCACCGCGCCATGGTGCTCAATTTCGGCCGCAAGCTGACCGAGGGCCTGCCGCATGACGTGGTCAACGAGCCTGCCGTGATCGAGGCCTATCTCGGCACCCGCTTCGCAAAGACACGTGCAGGGAGTGCCGCATGAGCCTGCTGTCGGTTGAACAGCTCGCGGTCAGCTATGGCGACAGCCGGGTCCTGGTCGATGTCGGCTTTACGCTGCAGCAGGGAGAGATCGTCGCGCTGGTCGGCGCCAACGGCGCCGGAAAGACGACGCTGCTGCGAACCTTGACCGGGCTGGTGTCGCCGCGATCGGGCTCGATCACGTTCGACGGCCAGCCGATCCTCACTGTCCCGCCCTATGAGCGCGCGCGGCTCGGGCTTGCGATGGTGCCGGAGGGACGCCGCCTATTCCAGGGGCTGACGGTGCGACAGAACCTGGAGCTGGGTTCGCGCGCCGCGCCTGATACCTCGCACAAGACAGAAGATATCGACTTCGTCTTCGAGCTATTCCCGGAGCTGGTGCGGCTGCAGAACCGGCTGTCGGGCCTTCTTTCCGGCGGCGAGCAGCAGATGTGCGCGATCGGCCGCGCGCTGATGGCGCGGCCAAGGATGCTGCTGATCGACGAGATGTCACTCGGGCTCGCGCCTGTTGTCGTCGAGCGCATCGCCGGCGTGATCCGCACCATCAACCGCGACCGCGGCATCAGCATCCTGCTGGTCGAGCAGGACGTCGGCCTCGCGCTGGAGATCGCAGCGCGCGGCTACGTGCTCGACACCGGCCGCATCATCATCGACGGCCCGTCGTCGGAGCTGCTGCTTCGCGACGACATCCGAGCGGCCTATCTCGGGCTGCAATAGATCAAGCTGGAGGAGTTAGTGAGCGTAGCCTACGATCTCGTTATCGAAAACGGCACCATCTGGTCGCCGACGTCGTCCTACCGCGCCGACGTCGCGGTGAAGGACGGCAAGATCGCCGCGATTGGCGGCCCGTTCCCCGATGCCGCCAAACGCATCGACGCGCGCGGGCAGGAGGTGCTGCCCGGCATCTGGCACGTGCACTGCCATTTCCGCGAGCCGGGACACACCTACAAGGAAGACTTCCAGACCGGATCGGCGGCCGCGGCGGCCGGTGGCGTGACGTTCTGCATCGACATGACCAACAACACGCCGCATCCGACCAGCCTCGAGCATTTCGAGGAGAAGAAGGCAATGGTCGCGCCGAAGGCGCATGTCGACTATGCGCTCTATGGCGGTGGGCTCTATCCGCGCACGGTCGAGGCCCTGGCGAAGGCCGGCGCGATCGGCATCAAGATCTTCAACACCCGTCACATCAAGGAAGTCTATCCCTATATCTCCGAGCTCGGCGTGCTCGACCACGGCATCCTCTACGAGCTCTACGAGGCGACCCGCGATGTCGGCCTGGTCGCCTCCGTGCATCACGACGATCCGGAGTGGTGCAAGCGGCTGACCTTCCGCGACTACATCGACAAGGGCCACACCGACGCGATGGCCTATCAGGAAAGCTTCGCCAAGGGCTACATGTACGGCCATGGCATGGTCGCCGGTCTCGCCGCATCGCTCTATTACGCGCGGATCGCCGGCGTGAGGCTCCATGTTCTGCATCTCGGCGTGATGCCGCCCGGCGCCAACGAGATGATTCGCCATGCCAAGTTCGAGCTAGGCCAGGACGTTACCGCGGAGCTCGAACTCGGCACGCTGTTCATGACCCGCGAGCAGATGGAGAAGGTCGGGCCCTATACCTACAACTGGGGCTACGCGCCGGAGCACGGTTGGAAAGCGATCGAAAACGGCATTGCCGATTTCATCGTACTGGAACACGCGCCGCATACCCGCGACGACGTCGAGCCGGGCTGGAAGGACATGTTCTCGGTTCCGCTCGGCATGACCGGGGCGCAGGAATTCGTGCCGCTGATGATCAACGCGGTCAACGAGGGAAGGCTGACGCTCAACCAGGTGGCCCGCATGGCGGCCGAAAAGCCGGCGCGCACCTTCGGAATCTATCCGAAGAAAGGCGTGATCCAGGTCGGCTCGGACGCCGACTTCAGCATTATCGACATGAACCGCGAAGGCGAATTCCGGCATGAGGACATGCTGTCGAAGTCGGCGCATACGAGCTGGGTCGGCATGCGCACCAAGGGCGCGGCGACCTACGGCATCGTTCGCGGCACCGTGGTGATGCGCGACGGCAAGGTCGTCGGCTCGCCCGGCTATGGCCAGTTCACGCCCGGCACCGCCGGCCGTTCGACCTAACTGCGAACTGAAGGGGGAAGGCGATGAGGATGAGTAGATCTGCGTTTCTGGCTGGCGCGCTTGCCAGCGGTTTGTTGCTGATCGGCGGCGCGCAGGCGCAGGAGGTCGTCAAGATCGGCGCGGCCGTGAGCCTGACCGGCAACTTCTCGCGCGAAGGCAATCTTCTCAAGAACGGCTATGCCTATTGGGAAAAGCTCGTCAACGAGGCGGGCGGCATCAACGTCGCCGGCAAGAAGGTCAAGGTCCAGGTCATCTATTACGACGACGAAAGCAAGCCGCAGAGTTCGGCGCGCCTGACCGAGAAGTTGATCACGGAAGACAATGTCAACTTCATCCTCGGGCCGTATTCGTCCGGGATCGCCACCGCCACGGCGGCGATCAGCGAGAAATACAAGGTCATCACCATGACGCCGATGGCCACCGCCGACAGTCTCTATCAGCGCGGCTACAAGTTCATCTTCTGCCCCGCGCCGCTCGCCTCGACCACGCTCGATCCGATGCTGGACATGATCAAGAAGCTGCCGACGCCGCCGGCGACGGTCGCGATCGCCGGCCCCGACGATCTATTCCCCAACGTCTTCGCGGGCGCCGCGCAGAAGAAGGCCGAGGCGCTTGGCTTCAAGATCGCCTACAACAGCAAGTATCCGAAGGGCGCCGTGGATCTGTCGTCCGTCGCCACCGCGCTGAAGGACGCCAACCCCGAGGTGCTGATCCTGACCGGCTATGTGCAGGATTCGATCCAGCTCGTGAAGGCGCTGCAGTCCTTGAAGGTGAACCCGAAGATCATCGGCTTTGCTTTCGCCGTCGGCATTCCCGACGTCCTGAGCGCGCTTGGACCGGCTTCGGAAGACCTCGTCGGCGTGCAGATCTGGGATCCCGCGGTCAAGTACAAGGGGCCGCTGGTGGCCGACGCTGCCGCCTATGTCAGCGGATATGAGAAGGAGTTCGGCGGCTCCAAGCCGAACTACATCACGGCATCGGGCACGGCGGGAGCGCTCGCGCTGCAGCTCGCGATCGAAAAGGCCGGTTCGCTCGATCCGGTGAAGGTGCGCGACGCCATGCTGCAGCTCGATGTGGAGACCTTCTTCGGCCACGTCCAGTTCGATCAGACCGGGGTCGACAAGAAGGCATCGGCGGTGATCTCGCAGGTTCAGGGCGGCACTGCCGTTCCGGTTTATCCGGCGGAGATCGCGGCCAAGCCGGTGCGCTATCCGCGCAAGCCGTTCGAATGATCATCGACGTACACGCCCATGCGCTCACGCGCGCGTTCTTGTCGGAGCTCGCGCGCGAGAAGGCATTCGGGATCGAGGCGAGGGAAGAGGGCTTCGGGTTCGGCGGCTATGGGCCGCTCGATCCGCTCCTGTTCGATATCGAAGGCGCCGCACAGAGTGTTGCCGCGCGCGGCATCGTCTTGCAACTTGTGTCACCACCGCCGCGCATCGTCAGTCATGCGAGCTGGGGAGCCGATCGCGCATTCGCGCGCAGGCTGAACCGGCAGACCGCGGATTTCGTAAAGGAGGCTGGTCGGCGCCATGGCGGTCTCGCGGTGCCGGCATTGACCGAGCCGGAGCATGCCGTCGCCGAGATCAGCCGCGCGCTCGACGAGGATGGACTGACCGGCGTAGCGCTGCCGACCTCGGCGGCAGGCCGGCCGCTCGACGATCCGGCCTTCGAGCCATTGTTTGCGGAATGCGCCCGGCGCGGCGTGATCGTGTTCATGCATCCGACCACCGGCATCGAACGCCCGGCGTTCGGCCAGTACACGATGCTGCAACTGGTCGGCTGGCCGTCGGAGACGGCGTTGTGCGTAGCGCGTCTCATCTTCGCCGGTGTGTTCGAGCGCCATGCAGGATTGAAGCTTGTGTTGGCGCATGGCGGCGGAACGCTGCCGATGCTCGCCGGACGGCTCGATCTCGCCTATGAGGCGCCGCGCTACGAGGCCAATCCCGATTGCCGCAAGAACATCTCGCGGCCGCCGAGTTCATATCTGAAGCAGATTTTCTACGACTCTGTGGTCGCCCATGCCGCGCCGTTGCGCTACCTGATCGACCTCGTCGGTCCCGGGCAGATCGTGTTCGGCTCTGACTTCCCGTTCGAGATCGGTGATCCCGTCGGCGCCAAGGCGCTGCCGGCGATCGCACAGCTTCCCGAGGCTACCGCGGCCGCAATCCTACACGGCAATGCGTCGCAGATTCTCGGCGGGAGCAGACCGAACGCGGTGTGACGGAAGCGGGTATCGTGTGGGAGGCTTGATACTTTCAGGGCGGCGTTTCGGGTTGAAACGCCGCCCTGATTTCTTGTCTATGGCTTGCGACAGCCTTCAGGGTCTCAATGGGCCACGAGGTCGAAGCGGTCGAGGTTCATGACCTTGGTCCAGGCCGCCACGAAGTCCTTTACGAACTTCTCCTTCGCGTCCGAGCTCGCATAGACTTCCGCCAGCGCGCGGAGCTGCGAGTGCGAACCGAAGATCAGGTCGGCGCGGGTGCCGGTCCACTTGACGTCGTTGGTCTTGCGGTCGCGGCCCTCGAACACCAGTCCGGCGCTGTCGGACGCCTGCCACTGCGTGCTCATGTCGAGCAGGTTGACGAAGAAGTCGTTCGTCAGCTTGCCCGGCTGCTTGGTCAAGACGCCGTGCCCGGACTTGCCCGTGTTGGCGCCGAGGACACGCAGGCCGCCGACGAGAGCCGTCATCTCCGGCGCCGTCAGCGTCAGCAACTGCGCCTTGTCGACCAGCAGTTCCTCGGGCGAGATGTGCTGCGCGCCGTGCTGATAGTTGCGGAAGCCGTCGGCGATCGGCTCGAGCGGCGCAAAGGATGCGACGTCGGTCTGCTCCTGCGAAGCATCCGTGCGACCGGGCGTGAAGGGCACCTTCACGTCGAGGCCGGCGTCCTTGGCAGCCTTCTCGATCGCCGCGCTGCCGCCGAGAACGATCAGGTCGGCAAGCGAGACTTTCTTGCCGCCGGACTGCGAAGCGTTGAACTCCTTCTGGATTCCTTCCAGCTTCTGCAGAACCTTCGTAAGCTGAGCCGGCTCGTTGACCTCCCAGTCCTTTTGCGGCGCAAGGCGAATGCGCGCGCCGTTCGCGCCACCGCGCTTGTCGGAGCCGCGGAACGTCGAAGCCGACGCCCAAGCCGTCGAGATCAGCTCGGAAACCGACAGCCCGGATGCCAGGATCTTCGCCTTCAGCGCCGCGATGTCCTGCTCGCTGACCAGCTCATGATTGACGGCGGGAACATGATCCTGCCAGATCAGCTCTTCCTTCGGAACGAGCGGGCCGAGGTAACGCACGATCGGACCCATGTCGCGGTGCGTGAGCTTGAACCAGGCGCGAGCAAACGCATCCGCGAACTGATCCGGGTTCTCGTAGAACCGCCGCGAGATCTTCTCGTAGTCCGGATCGACCCGCAGGGCGAGGTCCGTGGTCAGCATGGACGGCGCGTGACGCTTCGACGCATCGTGCGCATCCGGCACCGTGTTGGCGCCTCCGCCGTTTTTCGGCGTCCACTGATGCGCGCCGGCCGGGCTCTTGGTCAGCTCCCATTCGTAGCCGAACAGGTTCCAGAAGAAATTGCTGCTCCACTTGGTGGGCGTCGTGGTCCAGATCACTTCCAGGCCGCTGCCGATCGCGTCACCGCCCTTGCCCGAGCCATACTTGCTCGCCCAGCCGAGGCCCTGCTGCTCGATGTCGGCGGCTTCCGGCTCCGGGCCGACCAGCGTCGCATCGCCGGCACCGTGCGTCTTGCCGAAGGTGTGACCGCCGGCAATCAGCGCAACCGTTTCCTCATCGTTCATCGCCATGCGGTGGAACGTCTCTCTGATATCGCGAGCCGCCGCTAGCGGGTCCGGATTGCCATTCGGCCCCTCCGGGTTGACGTAGATCAGGCCCATCTGCACGGCAGCGAGCGGATTCTGAAGGTCGCGGTCGCCGCTATAGCGCTCGTCCGCCAGCCACTTGCCTTCGGGACCCCAGTAGATGTCGACTTCAGGCTCCCAGGTGTCCGCGCGTCCGCCGCCGAAACCGAAGGTCTTGAAGCCCATCGACTCCAGCGCGACGTTACCGGTGAGGATCATCAGATCGGCCCAGGAGATCTTGCTGCCGTATTTCTGCTTGATCGGCCACAACAGGCGGCGCGCCTTGTCGAGGTTCACGTTATCAGGCCAGCTATTCAGCGGCGCGAAACGCTGCTGGCCGGCTCCGGCGCCGCCGCGGCCGTCGTGGATACGGTAGGTGCCCGCGCTGTGCCACGCCATGCGGATGAACAGCGGCCCGTAATGGCCGAAGTCGGCCGGCCACCACTCCTGCGAATCCGTCATCAGGGCTCGAAGGTCCTTGATCACGGCATTCAGGTCGAGGCTCTTGAATTCCTTGGCGTAGTCGAACGCCTCGCCCATCGGATTGGACAGGCTCGAGTGCTGGTGGAGAACCGAGAGGTCGAGCTGATTCGGCCACCAGTCTTTGTTTTGATTTATGCGGGTCGCACCCGAAAACGGGCACTTCGTAGTGTCATCCATCATCGCCTCCTGCGGCAGTTTCTGGTGGGGGTCTGGAACAACTCTAAACAACCGATATCATAAGGTGAAATTGACTTTCGTGATTGTTGCGATAAGCTTTCCTGATGATCCAGTTTACCCTGCGACAACTTCGTTATTTTGACGCTCTGGCGCGTCACGGCCATTTCGGACGCGCAGCGGAGGCATGCGCCATCACGCAGCCAGCGCTGTCGATGCAGATCAAGGAGTTGGAAGAAGCGGTCGGCGGCGTCCTGCTCGAGCGCAGCGCCCGGCAGGTCGTGCTGACGAAGTTCGGCGAAGAGCTCGCTCAGCGGGTCCGCGAAATCCTGCGCTCGGTCGATGAACTCGGCGACTTTGCGCGGGCGTCGCGGGACCAGCTCGTCGGCCGGCTGCGCATCGGCATGATCCCGACGATTGCTCCCTATCTGCTGCCCAAGGTGATCGGCAATCTCACGCAGATGCATCCCGAACTCGATATTCACGTCCGCGAGACCGTGACGCCGAAGCTGATCAAGGAGCTGGCGGAAGGCCGGCTCGACACCGCCATTGTCGCCCTGCCGGTGTCCGAACCCTCGTTGACCGAGGTCGCGCTGTTCACGGAAAATTTCCTGCTGGTGCGGCCGGGGGAGGACGAGGGAACGCCGGTGCCGAGCAGCGAAGCGCTGCGCGAAATGAAGCTTCTCCTGCTGGAGGAGGGACATTGCTTTCGCGAACAGGCGCTGTCGTTCTGCAACATGAAATCATCGCCGCCGCGCGAGGTGCTGGAGGCGAGCTCGCTGTCCACCCTCGTTCAGATGGTCGGCGCCGGCATCGGCGTCACCTTGATCCCGGAAATGGCCGTGGGGGTGGAGACGCGCTCGGCATCGGTGTCGGTCGCCCGCTTCAAGGACCCGCAACCCTCGCGAACCATCGGTATGGTCTGGCGCAAGACCAGTCCTCTGTCCAGGCAGCTCATGCAGATTTCCGAAGTGGTTTGTTTGTCAGCCGATGCGTTGCGCGAGCAGGGCGCTCCAAAGTCTTCATCGCGATCGCGCCATCGCCGGGCCTAAACAAAGAAACGAGAGGAGATCGATACGATGGCGGGACAGTGGATCGACATCGCCGCAAAGGACGGCGGCGGCGGCTTTAAGGGATATCTCTCCGTGCCCGCTTCGGGCTCCGGTCCCGGCATCCTGCTCCTGCAGGAAATCTTCGGCGTCAACGCCTCGATGCGCGCGGTGGCGGACTACTACGCTGAGGAAGGCTATGTCGTGCTCGCGCCGGATCTGTTCTGGCGCATGGAGCCGGGCGTCGAGCTCGGCTACAGCGAGGCGGATTTCGGCAAGGCGATGGGCTACTACCAGCGCTTCGATGTCGACCAGTCGATCAAGGATGCGGCCGATGCGCTGAAGGTCCTGCGCGCGCGTCCCGAATGCAAAGGCGGGGTCGGCCCGCTCGGCTTCTGTCTGGGCGGCAAGCTCGCCTATCTCCTCGCCGCGCGCACCGATGTCGATTGCGCCGTCAGCTATTACGGCGTCGGCATCGAGGCCGATCTTGGCGAGGCCGGCAACATCAAGGGACCGATGGTGTTTCATTTTGCCGAGCTCGACCGCTTTGCGCCGGCGGAAGCGCGCGAGCAGATCAAGGCTGCGTTTGCGGGGCGTCCCGACGTCGAATTCTATCTCTATCCCGGTTGCGATCACGCGTTCGCCGCGCCGGAGCGGACGAGCTTCAACAAGCCTGCATCGCTAATGGCGCATACGCGTTCGATCGCGTTGTTCCGGAAGGTGCTGGGTCCTCGGTACGATCTCTCCGCATTGTGGGACAAGCATACCGAGCTCGAATTCGCGACGCGCTCGGCTGAGGAGACCATGAAAACCATGGTCGCCGAGCCCTATGTCAACCACATCCCGACCATGACCGGCGGCGTCGGCTATCGCGACCTGCTCCGCTTCTACAAGAACCACTTCATCCCGAAGACGCCGCAGGACACCAAGCTGGTGCCGATCTCGCGCACCATCGGCGCCGACCGTGTCGTGGACGAGATGCTGTTCTGCTTCACCCACGATATCGAGATCGACTGGATGCTGCCCGGCATTCCGCCCACGGGTAAATATGTGGAGATCCCGCTGGTCGCGATCGTCCGCTTCCGCGGCGACAAGCTCTACAATGAGCATATCTATTGGGATCAGGCTTCGGTGCTGGTGCAGATCGGATTGCTCGATCCTGCGAAGCTTCCGGTGGCGGGCGTCGAGACCGCGAGGAAACTCGTCGACGAGTCCTTGCCGTCGAACACGTTGATGGCGCGCTGGGCCGAGAGCGCTCCGAAATAATAGGAACTAATCATCGGCGGCGCGGCGCTAGCCGCTGTCGCGCAGCACCAGTTCGAAGCCGAGATCGATCCGGCGCTCGCCGCCGCGCTCGAGCGTCAGTGTCGCGGCGGTGCGGCCGATCGCATCGCCATGGACGCTGATGGTGCTGAGACTCGGCGAGATCAGCCGTCCCATCTCGAGATCGCCGAGGCCGACAACGGCGACCGGCTGCGCCGCGGCCGGGCCGTCGCGGAGCAGTCCGGCCTTGCGCAGGCCGGCCATGAAGCCGATGGCATGGGCGTCGTTGGCCGCGAACACGGCATCGACGCCGGGCAAATTCGCATGCGCGGCGACGCTGCCGGACGCGTTGCGTTCGAGGATCAGCCGCCGCGGCGGTTGCAACCCGCACGCCAGCGCGTGGTCTTGGAAGCCGAGCCATCGCCGCGTGCCGCGCGGGTCGTCGCCGCCGATGAAGGCGAGATGCTGACGGCCTTGCTCGATGAAGTGGCGCGCGACGGCGACGCCGGCTTGGTAATTGTCGAAACCCGCAACGGCGTCGATCGGATCGATCGGCAGCTCCCAGGTCTCGACGATCGGAATGCGCGCGTGACGCAGCAGGCGCTTGCCGTCCTCGGTCGCGGGCGAGCCGACCATGATGATCGCTTCCGGCCGCCGCGACAGCAGCGCCGCGAGCATGCGGTCCTCGCGCGCGGCGTCGTAGCGTGACTGCGCGAGGATCACCGAATAGCCGAGCGGCTCGAGCTTGTCGGACAGGCCCTGCACAGTGTCGGCAAAGATCGAGTTCGCGATCGTCGGCACCAGCACGCCGACCGAATTGGTCTTCGCGCTCGCCAGCGCTCCGGCGACCAGGTTGGGCACGTAGCCGAGTTCCCGCATCGCCTTCTCGACCCTGGCGCGCGTCTCCGGCGCAACCAAGTCCGGCAGCCGGACCACCCGGCTCACGGTGATCGATGAAACGCCGGCGCGTTTGGCCACTGCCGACAGCGTCGGGGCGACCTCGTCGGAACTGGTGTTGGTCTCAGTCAATTCGGAACCCATGGTGGTGGTGAATCTGCACGATTCCGGATTGCGCATCCATAGTGACAGCGCTAGCATTGCATATGATAGCGCTAACATTCGAGCATGATAGCGCTAGCATAACAAAAGGAGGAACCGCCGTATGATTTCAGACGAAGTGGTCCAGGCCTACCGGCGCGACGGGGTGATCGTCGTCCCTGATGTGCTCGACAACGATACTCTGGCGCGGGTCCGCGACGTGCTGGCCGAACTGGTCGCCGGCGCGGCTGCTGTGACCGAGCATACCGACGTCTATGACCTCGAACCCGGCCACACCCAGGAGAACCCGAGGGTCCGCCGCATCAAGGCGCCGCACAAGGTGCACCCGATCTTCGATCAGATCGTGCGCAGCGAGCCTGTCATCTCCATCCTTACCAAGCTGATCGGACCCGGCCTGCGCCTGCATGGCTCCAAGCTCAACATGAAGTCCGCGCAGTACGGCTCGCCAGTCGAGTGGCACCAGGACTGGGCGTTCTATCCCCACACCAATGACGACATCCTTGCGATCGGCGTGCTGCTCGACGATTGCGACCTGGAGAATGGTCCCATACTGGTGACACCGGGATCGCATGTCGGCGACACCATGTGGAATCATCACGGCGAGGATGGCTGCTTCGCCGGCCTGATCGATCCCGACCTGATTCAGGACGAGATCAAGCGTGCGGTGCCCTGCATCGGCAAGGCGGGCAGCATGTCGTTCCATCACGTGCGCGCGCTGCACGGCTCGGCGACCAACACGTCGAACCGCCCGCGCAACCTTCTGCTCTATGAAGTCGCGGCAAGCGATGCCTGGCCGCTGGCGGGCGTGAAGGATCTTGCCGAGTTCGACAGCCGCCTGCTCGCCGGCGGCCCGGTGGTTGCGCCGCGCATGACCCGCGTTCCGGTGCGGATGCCGTTGCCGCCGCCCAAGCGCCAAGGCTCGATCTACGAAACGCAGTCCGCGTCGAAAAAGACCTACTTCACGCGCGCCGCCTAAAAGAATTCCGACGAAGCCCGCGGGGAGCAACACCCGCGGGCTTCGTGCTTGCGACGACCAATAAACAAACAACAGGGATGGAAACCAATGACCGAGCTCAAGGCCGGCGCCGCCGGCCAATCGCGTTTACGTGTGATCCTTGCTGCGAGCGTCGGCTCCGCGCTCGAATGGTATGACTTCTTCCTCTATGGCACCGCGGCCGCGCTGGTGTTCGGCGAACTGTTCTTTCCCAAGAGCGATCCCGTCGTCGGAACGCTGCTGGCGTTCCTGACCTTCGGCGTCGGCTTCGTGGTGCGCCCACTCGGCGGCATCCTGTTCGGCATCATGGGCGATCGCTATGGCCGCAAGCCGGTGCTGGTTGCGACGCTGTTGATGATCGGCATCGGCACCACCGCGATCGGCCTGTTGCCGACCTATGCGCAGATCGGGATCTGGGCACCATTGCTGCTGGTCGCAATGCGCGTGGTGCAGGGCCTCGGCGCCGGCGCCGAATATGGCGGTGCGGTGATCTATCTCGTTGAGAATGCCCCGGCGAGGCATCGCGGCTTCTGGGGCGGCTTCGCGCCGCTCGGTGTGTCCGTTGGCAATCTGCTCGCCGCCGGCGCCTTTGCGCTGGTGACCATGCTGCCGCGCGAGGCGATGTTGAGCTGGGGCTGGCGCCTGCCGTTCCTGGCGAGCTTCCTGTTGATCCTGGTGGGCATCTTCGTCCGCCTGCGCGTGACGGAAACGCCTGTCTTTACCGAGGCGGTCGTTGCGCGCGGGAAGGTGGAGCGCAACCCGGCGATGGAGGCGCTACGCCAGCATCCGCGCAACTTCATGGTCGTGCTGGGCGCGCGGATGGCCGAGAACGGGCTCGGCTATTTCTTCCCGGTGTTCGGGCTCAGCTACGTCATCACCACGTTGGGCGTACCGAAATCGGAGGCGCTGAGCGCGCTGATGCTCGCATTCACCATCGAGCTGTTCGCGATCCTCGGCTTCGCGGCGTTGTCGGATCGCATCGGACGGCGGCCGGTCTATCTGTTTGGTGCGCTTGCAGGCGTGGCGCTGGCTTTTCCGTTCTTCTGGATGGTCGGGACCAAGGAATGGATCTGGATCGCGGTGGCCTTCATCCTGGCGAGGGCCGTGGTGACGGCCGCGATGTTCGGACCGCAAGCTGCTTACTTCGCCGAGCTGTTCCCGCCGCAGCGGCGCTTCGCCGGATTCGCGTTTGCGCGCGAACTCGGCTCGCTGCTCGCGGGCGGTCCGGCGCCGTTCGTCGCAACGGCGCTGGTCGCCGCCTACGGCAGTTGGTGGCCGGTCGCCTGCTACGCGGTGTTCCTGTCGCTATGTACGGTGATCGCGATCTGGATCGGGCCCGAGACCTATCGGGAAGATATCGCTGCGGACGAGCCCTTCGTGCAGCACGACTTGCCTGTGGCGATGCCGCAGCGGGCCTGAGGGGCAGCGCAGCCACTCCGCGTCCAGTCGCCGCTCCGGTTGATGGAGCGGCGATTGGCCGACGCGGCAACGCCGCCGCTATGACGGCAGCGGTTTGCCGGCCTGTTCATTGACGATGTACTCGGCGTACCAGTCAGGCCAGTTCTCATCGCGCTGGCCGCCGTTCCGCTTCTCGTGCTCGCCGTGCGCGGCCGCCGCGCGCCGGAGTGCGTTCGCGAGCTCGGTCGATGAATTGAATGTCGTGCCGTCCGTGTCCACGCGTCCCGGCAAACGCGCGGTGATCTCCTGGAGCAGCCAGCCGTTGCCGTCAGGATCGCTGAAGGAGGCAAACGACTGGTAGCTGCCACGCTCGGGATCGCGGCCGCTGACCCGCAGCCGGCCAAACAAATAGGGTTCGTCACTGCCAGTGTGCACGTCGCCGCCGCCGTGGAAGGCCTCGCTGACCTTGATGCCGCGACCGAGCAGATCGTTGCGGGCGGCCTCGATGTCGGGGACGACGAGGTACAGGCCTTGCGCGGAGCCGGGCGCCGCCGCGGTGACATTCTTGCCGAAGATGACCGAGGAGGGCGAGCCGGGCGGCGTGAACTGGATCACGCGCCAATCACCAGCGGCGAAGTCGGCATCGAGCCTCCAGCCAAGGTTCGCGTAGAATTGCTTCGCGCGGTCGACATTCGAAACGGGAATGACGACGATCTCCAGTTTCATGTCGACCCGCGCCCTCGCGCCTTCGGTCACATCTGTCATGGATCTCTCCCTGATGTTGATAGTTGCTCTGCGAGCACGCGGCGCGTGCCTGATCATCCTATTTCGATTGCCGCAGGCGATACGGCGTGAGGTGGTCACGGACTTTCGGTTCCCTTTTCTCACGTGCTTTCACGATCTTTTTATTCCCACATCGGGACTATGGGATGCGGATTCGGACAGGCCTCACAATTTACTTGAAATGACAGCCGTCATCTGACGGGGGTTGCCCAAATTTTGCCTGGAGCCGCATATGGGTGAAGTCGTTCGATTTGTTCCAAAGGCTGAGCTCGAGCGGGCTCGGCTTATTCGAGAGGCGCGCGCGATATACGACGCCATATTCCCGGCGGCCGACGAGGCCAGCTCACAACAGGGCGACGAGACACCGCAACGTCGGTGACTTTACCGTTCAAGACGGCCGCTGCTCGCGTGCATTGAGCGCTCGGGCAGCCTCGATCGAAATCTGCTTTGGCGCCGGCTAGGATCCACGCGCTACGTTCGACGTTTCCCCGCGGCCGACCGCGATGAGATCCGCTGCTCCAGTACCGAGAATTTCCTCGGGACGTTGCCCATCCCAGATCATATCGACCGTCATTGTGGTCATACCTGCGCCCCCTCGGGTCGCGCGGAGGAAATACCTATGGAGCTCGCTCGACTACCAATCACCAGATGTCGCCGATCCCCCTTGAGTTCACTGGGAAACCAAGTGTAAAAGGGCAACGACAAAATAGAACATCGTTCTGCTGCACAGAACGATAGGGTTGGAGGAATCGAGCGTGAACCCTGATGCGGCATCGACCGACCGGCCATCTGTCGCGTTCGACAATCAGGTGGTCGAAGCGTTCAAGACCATTCCGGAATTGCTGTCGCGCGATGAGAAGCTGATCAGCCGCGGCCGGCTGCTTGATGTGGAGTGTCTGCTCGGACCCACGGTGCAGCCCTTTCATGTGACCATTTGCGGCGGGCAAATCCTCGATATGACTCCCGCACCGGTGCTGATGCGGTCCTGGCGTTTCGCCTATCGCGCGACGCCGGCCGCATATCGCGCCTATTGGCAGGCGATGCCGCCGCCGGGCTGGCACGATCTGCTCGCGCTCACCAAGCGCGGGGAGGCGACGATGGAAGGCGATCTGCATCCCTTCATGTCGCACCTGCAGTACTTCAAGGATCTCCTGGCGTTGCCGCGTCGCAGCGGTTTGGTGGGCGCATCATGAGTGGCTTTGTCGAACCGATCGTTGGACGCTACGTCCATGTCGAGATCGATGGCGAGATCAACCGCATCTATTTCGAGGAAAATGGCACCGGCATTCCCCTGGTCTGCCTGCACACCGCCGGCTCCGACGCGCGGCAGTGGCGCCATTTGCTCATCGACGAAGAGTTCACGAAGCAGTTCCGCATCATCGCGTTCGACATGCCCTGGCACGGCAAGTCGAACCCGCCGGACAGCCGATATGCCAACGAATACAGGCTGACGACGGCGACCTACACGGCCACCATCCGCGCCTTTTGCAACGCCTTGGGGCTCGATCGGCCTGTCGTGATGGGCTGCTCGATCGGGGGACGTATCGTCCTCAATCTTGCGATATCGCATGCCAGCGAGTTTCGCGCGCTGATCGGACTCGAGGCCGCCGACTTCCAGCAACCCTGGTACGACACGGCCTGGCTGAACCGGCCCGATGTCCATGGCGGCGAAGTCTGCGCCGCGCTGGTCTCCGGCCTGATCACGCCGAACGGTCCGCAGGTCGCGCGCGACGAGACCCTTTGGGGCTACAAGCAGGGCGGTCCCGGTATCTTCAAGGGCGATCTCTATTTCTACCGGGTCGACGGCGATCTGCGCGGCCGCGTCGGCCAGATCGATGTGCGCCAGTGCCCGCTCTATCTCTTGACCGGCGAATACGATTTCTCCTGCACGCCGGAGGACACGCTACGTACTGCCGCAAGCATTCCAGGCGCCAAGGCCACGATCATGGAGCGGCTTGGCCATTTCCCGATGAGCGAGAATCCAGCGCAGTTCCGCGCCTATATCGCTCCAGTACTGCAGGACATCCTGAGCAGGCAGAATACTTGAGTTAGGTAGGGAGGGTATTGATGAAGTTGTGTTGGACGATTGTGGCCGTGCTGGCCGCGCAGGTGAGCGTCGCGTCGGCAGCCGATAACGTCATTCGGATCGGCGTGCTCAACGACCAATCCGGTGTGTTCGCCGACAATGGCGGCCGCGGCTCGATCGCCGCGGCGAAGCTCGCGGCGGAGGATTTCGGCAACGAAATTCTCGGCAAGAAGATCGAGATCATCACCGCCGATCACCAGAACAAGCCGGACATTGCCTCTGCCACCGCACGCAAATGGTTCGACAACGAAGGCGTCGATATGATCGCCGATGGCGCCGCATCCTCCGCGGGCTTTGCCATCCTGGAAATCGCGCGGCAGAAGAACAAGATCTTCGTCATCAGTGGGCCCGGCTCGTCCGACTTCACCGGAAAATCCTGCTCGCCGATCAGCTTTCACTTCAACTACGACACCTATGCGCTGTCGAAGCTGACCAGCGATGCGATCACGCGTGCCGGCGGCAAGACCTGGTACTTCGTCACGGCCGACTATGCGTTCGGCCATGCGTTGCAGCGCGACGCCACCAAGTTCATCGAGGCCGCCGGCGGCAAGGTGATCGGTTCGGCCGCACACCCGCTGGGCACCGCGGACTTCGCCTCGTTCCTGCTGCAGGCGCAAGGCTCAAAGGCCGATGTCGTCGGGCTCGCGACCTCGGGCGCGGACGTGCAGACCGCGATCAAGCAGGCCGGCGAGTTCGGCATCGTCGAGGGCGGGCAGAAGCTGGCCGGTCTCCTTGTGTTCATTACCGACGTCAACTCGCTCGGGCTGAAGGCGACGCAAGGCCTGCAGGTGACGACCTCGTTTTACTGGGACCTCAATGAGGAAACCCGCGCCTGGTCGAAGCGCTATGCGGCGTTGATGGACGGCAAGGTCGCGAGCATGGTTCAGGCCGGCGTCTATAGCGGCGTCCACCACTATCTCGCCGCGGTCAAGGCGGCCGGCACGACCGATACGGCCGCCGTTGCCGCCAAGATGCACGAGATGAAGGTCAACGACATGTACAACAAGGATGTCGCGGTCCGCCCTGATGGACGCGTGCTGCACACCATGTATCTGGTGCAGGTGAAGAAGCCGGAAGAATCCAAGTACAAATACGATTATTACAGGATCGTCAGCTCCAGGCCCGGCGAAGAAGTGTTCCGGCCCATGAACGAAGGCGGCTGTCCGCTGGTCAAGTGAAGCTATCGAGACGGGCAGGCGTTCGCATCGGTCGCCGCCCCAAAGTGTGAGGAGAATGCCTGCATGACAGGGACAATCGGTTTCATCGGTCTTGGCGTCATGGGCGAGCCGATCTGCCGCAATCTGGTGCGCAAAAGCGGACGGAAAGTGCTGGCGTTCGACCTTGCGGCGGAGCCGCTGGCGCGGATCGTCGCCGATGGCGCCGCGGCCGCCGGATCGGTTGCTGATGTCGTCAGCGGCAGCGAGGTCACCTTCATCTGCCTGCCGAGCGCAAACCATGTGTCATCGGCTTTCGAGGGCGGCATCGCGCAGTCGATCCGAAGCGGTCAGACCGTGATCGACCTCGGTACCTCCGATGTCGGCATGACCCGCGAGTTTGCGCGGCGGCTGGCGGAAAAGGGCGCGCTGTGGATCGACGCGCCGATCGCGCGCACCCGTCAGGCGGCGCAGGAGGGTACGCTCAGCGTGATGGTCGGCGCGACGGCCGACGCGTTTGCCAAAGTCGAACCGCTGATCCGCCATTTCGCCACCGACGTCACGCTCTGCGGCGGCACCGGCGCCGGACAGGTGACGAAGATCCTGAACAACATGGTGTTGTTCGAGACAGTCAATGCATTGGCGGAAGCTGTTGCGATTGCGAGCCACAGCGGCGTCGAACCAAGACTGCTGCTGGAAACCCTGTCCAAGGGATCGGCGGACAGTTTTGCGCTCCGCAACCACGGCATGAAGGCGATCGTTGCGAAGGAATTTCCGCTGCGCGCGTTCTCGACCGAATATGCGCTGAAGGACCTGACCTATGCGCTGGAGCTGGGAGGGCAGGCCGGCGTGAACCTGCGGGGCGCGGCGCTCATGCGTAGCATTTTCGAGGAGACGATCGACAAGGGGATGGGCGATGCGTACTTCCCGGTTATCGCAAAACTGATCGATCCGGCCGGCTTCTCCAAATAGGAGATACGAGACACCATGCGTTCGCCCGGCGTTGCCGCCGTCGACCGTGCGCTCACCATCCTGGGGGCGTTCGAGGAAAAACCGGAGCCGATGAGCCTCGCCGAGCTCTCCCGGCATACCGGGATGTACAAAAGCACGCTGCTGCGGCTGATGACCTCGCTGCAGGAATTCGGCTATCTCGTGCAGCTCCCCGAGGGCCGCTACCATCTCGGGCCGACGCCGTTCCGATTGGGTGCGATCTATCAGCGCGCCAACAATCTGCATGACCAGGTGATGCCGGTCCTGAGGCAACTGGTGGCCGCGGGCACGGAAAGTCCGTCGTTCCACGTTCGGCATGACGGCAAGCGCCGCCTGTGCGTCTTTCGCATCGATTCCCAGCACTCGACGCTCGACCGCGTCGAGGCCGGCATGCTGCTGCCGCTCGACCGCGGCGCCGCGGGACGAGTCATCCTGGCGTTCGACGGCGAGAACGGCGAGGCCTATGATCGTATCAGGAGGGGCGCGATTGCGGTTTCGTTCGGCGAGCGCGACCCGGACTGTGCCGGCATTGCCTGTCCGGTGTTCGGACCGAACGGGAAGCTCGTCGGCGCGCTGTCGCTGTCCGGCCCCAAGCCGCGCTTCACCAAGGACAGCATCAAGACGATGTCATCGCTGCTGTCGCAAGCGGCGGCACGGCTGACGCGGTCGCTCGGCGGACCGACTGAACTCCTGGATCGCGTTGCTCCGCCGCTCGAGGGGACGGCGCGCTCGCCGCGGCGGGCAAGGAAATAGCGCGGAGCGTTCGCTACTGCTTCTGCAGAAGTTTCAAGCGGCAGCGCAGCGCTTCCCTGATATGGGCGCGCGCCAATTTCTCCGCCTTGTCGCCGTCGCGGGCGGCAATCGCGCTGATGATGGCCCGATGTTCCCTACGGCTGGTCGAGGGGCGGCCGGTCACGGAGAAGGTGGTGGGGCCGAGCAGCGCAATCCAGTCCTGCAGCTCCCTGGAGGCACCATCGAGATAGCGATTGCGGGCAGCGCGGCAGATCGCTTCATGGAAGGCGCGGTTGAGCTCTGCCATCTCCGTGGGATCGTCGGGGTGTTCCGCAAAGGCCTGCTCGATATCCGTCAGGGCATCGATCTCGGGCCGTGAGGCGTGTTCGGCGGCAAGCCGGGCGGCCGCGCCTTCCAGGATCTCGCGCATGGTATAGAGCTCGAGCACTTCGCCGACATCGAGGCTGCGGACGATCAGCCCGCGGCCGCCCGCCGGCGCCACGAAGCCGCGCTCCGCAAGCCGGCCCAGCGCCTCGCGCACCGGGGTGCGGCTGACCTTCAGCCGCTGCGCAACTTCCTCTTCCCGCAGCCGGTCTCCGGCCCGATAGGCTCCCGCCTTCAGCGCCTCGCACAATGAGCGGAACACGGCTTCCCCGAGCTGAACGCCGGAGCCGCGCGAAATCGATCCGATCGCCTTGTTCGGCCGCTTTGCCATCCTGCCTCCGGTCGCAGTCGCATCAATCCCATGCAAAGACGGCGCTTGCGGCGCTTATGTATATCTTTGTATACAAAAAGGACAATGGTGCAGGCATCCCGGAAAACGCCGAAAATGGCCTTTCTCGGTTGGGCAGAGGAATGAACAGCAAATACGACGTGCTGGTGATCGGTGGCGGCAATGCGGCCCTGTGCGCGGCGATCAGTGCGCGGCGTGCCGGCGCCTCCGTGCTGGTGCTCGAGGGGGCGCCAAAATTCTACCGCGGCGGCAATACGCGCCACACACGCAACATGCGCTGCGCCCATGACGCGGCGACCGAGATCCTTACCGGCCCCTATACCGAGGAGGAGTTCTGGAAAGACCTGCTGCTCGTGACTGGCGGCCAGACCGACGAGGAACTTGCCAGGTTCATGATCCACGAGTCCAAGGACATCCTGAACTGGATCGTGGAACAGGGCGTGCGCTGGCAGCCCTCGCTCGGCGGCACGCTCAGCCTCGGCCGCACCAATTCATTCTTCCTCGGCGGCGGCCGCGCGATGCTGAACGCGCTCTATCTTACGGCGGAACGGCTCGGCGTCGAGATCCGCTACGACGCCGAAGTCGTCGATCTCAGGATCGAAGACGGCATGTTCCTCTCGGCCGAGCTGAAGCAGCCGATCGACGGCGCGACCGAGGTGCGCGCCGCGGCGCTGGTTGCGGCCGCCGGCGGTTTCGAAGCGAATATCGAATGGCTGAAGGAATATTGGGGCGAGGCCGCCGACAATTTCCTGATTCGCGGCACGCCCTATAATCGCGGCTCGATCCTGAAGATGCTGCTGGCCAAAGGCGTGCAGGAGGTCGGCGATCCCACCCAGTGCCACGCCGTGGCGATCGACGCCCGCGCGCCGAAATTCGACGGCGGCATCATCACACGACATGACTCCGTCGTGTTCGGCATTGTCGTCAACAAGCATGCGGAGCGCTTCTACGACGAGGGCGAGGACATCTGGCCGAAGCGCTACGCGATCTGGGGCCGGCTGGTCGCCGCGCAGCCCGACCAGATCGCCCATATCATTTTCGATTCAACCGTCGTGACCAGCTTCATGCCGACGCTGTTCCCGCCGATCGCCGGCGCCACGATCGCTGAGCTTGCCGGCAAGCTCGAGCTTGATCCAACGGCGCTGGAAAAGACCATCACCGAGTTCAATGCCGCGGTGCGGCCCGGCACTTTCGATCACACCATCCTCGATGATTGCCGCACCGAGGGCATCGTGCCGCCGAAGACGCATTGGGCGCGCCGGATCGAGACGCCGCCCTATCTCGCCTATCCGGTGCGGCCCGGCATCACCTTCACCTATCTCGGCACGCGCGTGAACAGGCAGGCGCGGATGCTGATGAAGGATGGAAAATCTTCCGCCAACATGTTCGCCGCCGGCGAGATCATGGCCGGCAATGTGCTGGGACGCGGCTATGCCGCCGGCATCGGCATGACCATCGGCAGCGTGTTCGGCCGGATCGCAGGATGGGAAGCGGCAAAGAATGCACGGAACTAGGACATTGCAGGAAGCCGATCGTCTGATGACGGTCTGCAATTCGTGTCGCTATTGCGAGGGATTGTGCGCGGTATTCCCCGCGATGGAGATGCGCCGCTCGTTCTCCGACGGCGACCTCAACTATCTCGCCAATCTCTGCCATGCCTGCGGCGCCTGCTACGTCGACTGCCAGTTCTCGCCGCCGCACGAATTCAACGTCAATGTGCCGAAGACGCTGGCGGTGGCGCGCGCCGAATCCTATGCCGCCTACGCCTGGCCGCGCGCGCTGTCCGGTATGTTCGCACGCAACGGGCTCGTCATCAGCCTGATTGCCGCGTTCAGCATGGCCGCTTTCATTCTCGGCTTTGCCGCGTTCAACGATCCGACGCTGCTCTTCGGCGTCCACACCGGCCCCGGCGCCTTCTACAGACTGATGCCGCACAATGCGATGGCGGCACTGTTCGGTGCGGCCTTCCTCTATGCCATCCTGGCCCTCATCATGAGCGTGCGCGCGTTCTGGCGCGACATTGGCGAGCCGATCAGTGGCCGCGCCGATGGCGGCTCGATCTTCCAGGCGATCCGCGATGCCGGCGAGCTGCGCTATCTCCATGGCGGCGGGGTCGGCTGCTACAATGAGGATGATCGGCCGACCGACCGGCGCAAGCTCTATCACCATCTCACCTTCTACGGCTTTCTGCTCTGCTTCGCGGCGACGTCGGTTGCCACGCTCTATCACTACCTCCTGGGACGTGAGGCGCCCTATGCGTGGTGGGACCTGCCGGTCGTGCTCGGCTCGCTCGGCGGCATCGGTCTGATCGTCGGGCCGATCGGGTTGTTGCTCGCGAAAGCCCAGCGCGATCCCGCGCTGCTCGATGATACCAGCTATGGTATGGATGTCGGCTTCATCGCCATGCTGTTCCTGACGGGCGTCACCGGAATGGCGCTGCTGGTGTTGCGTGCGACGCCGGCCATGGGACCGCTGCTCGCGCTGCACCTCGGCGCCGT
The DNA here is from genome assembly GCF_055413685.1 of Bradyrhizobium sp. LeoA1Lang. Lineage (NCBI taxonomy): Bacteria > Pseudomonadati > Pseudomonadota > Alphaproteobacteria > Hyphomicrobiales > Nitrobacteraceae > Bradyrhizobium > Bradyrhizobium sp. LeoA1Lang. The sequence goes on from NZ_JBVAPG010000008.1 coordinate 72,815, forward strand.
GTTCGCGCTGTTCATCACCATGCCCTATGGCAAGTTCGTCCACGGCATCTACCGCTTCGCCGCGCTGGTGCGTTACGCGCAGGAGCGGCGCGACGGCTTGAATGGTTAGGCGAATCAAGGAGGGCGAGATGTTGACCATCACCGCGATCATCCGGGCCAAGAAGGGCCATGAGGCCGCCATGCGTCAGGCGCTGCTCGAAGTCGCAGCGAGCGTTCGAGCGAACGAAACGACGACTGTCGGCTATCACATATCGCAGGACACGACGGATCCGTGCGTGTTCACGACCTACGAACGCTACGTCGATCGCGCGGCGATGGATCGGCATAACAACTCCGAAGCCGTCCTCCGCTTCTTCGGCGTAGCCAAACCCATCATTGACGGCGAGGTAACGCTGGTCGCCGGCACGGAAATTTCCACCAAGTCGAACGAATACGTTTAAAATCTATCCGGTCGCGCGGGGCAGGCTTCCGTTCGCGGCGATCTCAGCCGACATCTGCTCGATTGTTTTGCGCTGCTCCATGGCAGCTCGCCGGATCAGTGCAAAAGCGGCAGGTTCGGCAACAGAGTGCGTATGCATCACTTGCAGGACGGCAGCCAATACGACACGGCGCGAGCGAAGACGTTCTTCCAGCTTGAGGACTTGCTGCTTTAGCTCGCTGGTGCGCTCGGCCCGCTCGAAGGCCATCACCAGCGCCGCATAGATGCCCGCGGAGCGCAGCGGCTTGACCAGAAACGACGCCGGATCGAGTTCCAGCACCAGCTTCAGCCGGCTTGGGGTCTCCGTGCCCAAAAGGGCGATGACGGGACATCGTCCAAGCAAGGCCCGCTGCGCCGGCGAGGTGAGCGGCAGGAATTCATCGTCGATCAGCGTCACATCCGGATGGCACCCGAGAGCGCTTCCTTGCTCCCATGTGAGGACGTCGATTCCCAGACGTTCGAACTGGCGCCTGACGATCGACAGGTCACGCTCGTCCTTGATAGCGACGAGGGCCTTGCGGCCGCGGAGGGAAAATGAAGATGGTTTGCTCATTTCACGACCCGCAAGTGGAGTGCACTCGGCGACGATCCGTCCCTTGACTTCTCAGGCACGGGACCGACGGCGACGTCGAGCTGTGTCAGGTAGGGATCCGGCTTAACCGGCGCGTCGGACTCCCAGAAGATGTCGAACTGTCCCTGCGCATTCGATACGGCCAGGCGTGGCGTAAGGACGCAATGGTTATTGGCACCATCGATCCAGACCGGTCCCTGCGGCGAATTGTAGCGATACCCGGCGGCCGCGCGCCGCACTTCACCAATGTTGGACGTCCCGGCCCGATGCAGCGCACGCGCCAGCAGATACACCGCGACATAGGCGGATTGTCCATCGACGGATGGGCTGCTCGCCTCGCCATGACGCGCCTTCCAGCGCTGCACGAAAGCAAGGTTCTCGGGCAGGCGGATGCTCTCGAAATAGGCTGACGATGTGATGCATCCGGCGGATGCGGGTCCGACGATCTTGAGCTCCGGTTCGCAGAGGCTGCAACTCAGCATCGGAATGTCGAGACCTGCAGCCGTGGTGGCGGCATGAAAGGCGCGGATGAAATCGTAGCTCGAACTGCCGACGAGCGTATTGAAGACGACGGGCGGCTTGCGGCGGACGATTTCGTCGACGATGTGCCCGACTGCGCTTTCGCCCAGCTCGAGCAGCCGTTCGGCAAGGATGCTTCCCTGCGCCGCCGTCACCAGCTCGCGGGTGACGCGATTGGTCTCCCACGTCCAGACATAGTTGGATCCGACGCAGAAGATGTGCCTTGACACGTTGTCGAGCACGTACCGCACGAGCGGCAGGACATTATGATTGGGCGATGCGCCGACGTAGATGACATTGTCTGAACATTCGAACCCTTCGTAACGCGCGGGATACCAGAGCAGGCGATCGGTGCGCTCGACGATCGGCAGCACTTGCTTGCGCGAGGCGGATGTGTAGCAGCCGATGATATGCTCGACCCCGGCGTTGCGAATGAGGTCATCGCAAACCGTGTGGTATTCCGAAATGACTCCGCGGGGATCGCGGACATGCGCAGTGAGCGAGAAATCAAAGTCAGGGTGATCGTTGATCTCGTCAACCGCCATCAGGGCGCTCTTCAATATCTCGCGCCCCATGGCCTGATAGGGCCCGGACTGCGAACATATGATGCCAACTGGAACCGACGGCTTTGTCATTGACGGCTTTCGAAGGGGCGGAGCCTTGAGGAAATCATCACCGCCGATACCGGTGCAAGAGGTCTTGCCGATTTGCTGCGCATGACGCTTGCGAAATTTGTGCAACCTCCCTCGTTGACAATGCGCTAGGCACGAACCTAGACTTTTTGACTACCGGGCTTACTGTCGAACCTTAATCTGCTTCGGTCAGGCCGATGACGTCCTGATCCCTGCAGCGACTGCTCCGTTCGATCTTGAGCCCATGCGATAGACCATAGCAGCGGCATTTGAGCCATTCGTCACCTCATTCCGGAGGGGCGGGTGGCTTTTTTCTTTTGCCACACAAGAAACTGGCGAAACATGCGTGTCGCCAGGCTGATGGCGCGTGCGCGACGATCGGCCTGATGCGCCTGGGAAGCGACGAGCGAGGAGCGAAAGGCGATGCCGACGACAGATATTGGTTATCTCGGGCTGGTTGAGGTTGGGCAGCAGATACAGGCGAAGAAGCTGTCGCCCGTCGAAGTGACGAAGGCGATGCTTGAACGGATTGAGCGGCTCGATTCGAAGCTCAAGAGTTACGCCTATGTCATGGCTGATTCCGCGCTTGCGGAAGCGGCCGTTGCGGAAAAGGAAATCGCGTCTGGAAAGCTGAAGGGGCCGTTGCACGGCGTGCCGGTTGCGATCAAGGACCTTTGCTGGGTCAAGGGTGCGCCGGCCGCGCACGGCATGACCATCCACAGCGACTTCCGTCCGAATGAGGATGCCACGGTCGTCGCACGGCTGAAGGACGCGGGCGCAATCATCCTCGGCAAGCTGCAGCAGACCGAAGGTGCGTACGCCGATCACCATCCGAAGATCGACCCGCCGAAAAATCCGTGGAATGCGGATTTGTGGTCGGGCGCGTCGTCGAGCGGTTCGGGTTCCGCCACCGCGGCCGGCCTCTGCTTCGGCTCACTCGGCACCGATACCGGCGGATCGATCCGCTTTCCTTCCGCAGCCAACGGCATCACGGGGCTGAAGCCGACCTGGGGGCGGGTCAGTCGCTATGGCGCATTCGAACTCGCGGCGACGCTGGATCATATCGGGCCGATGACGCGCAGCGCGGTCGATTGCGGCGCCATGCTCGGTGCGATCGCGGGCGAGGACGCCAAGGATACCACCGCTGTGCCGCTGGCGGTGCCGGATTATCTTGCAGGCCTGTCCGGCAGTCTGCGGGGCGTTGTGATTGGTGTCGATCGACGCTGGACCAGCGAAGGCACCGATGAGGCCGCAAGCAAGGTCCTCAGTGAAGGTTTGCGCGTCGCGGCGGACCTCGGCGCAGAGATCAGCGAGATCACCTTTCCGGATGCCAAGGCCATTGTCGACGACTGGTTTCCGCTTTGCGGCATCGAGGCGGCGGTCGCGCATGAGGGGACCTATCCCTCGCGCAAGGACGAATATGGCCCATCCCTCGCTGGACTGCTCGATCTTGGCCTGCAGCAGTCCGGCACCGATTATCAAAAGATCGTGCTGCGGCGCGAAGCGTTTCGCGGCGCGGTACGGCGGCTGTTTGAGACGGTCGATCTCATCGCTGTGCCGGCCCAGGCCTTTGCCGCACCCACGCTAGCCAAGATGGCGGCGCTCGGCGAAGACGCTTCCCTGATTGCCGGATTGTTGCGCTTCACCTGTCCGTTCGACATGACCGGAAGCCCGACCATTACCCTTCCGGGCGGCTTCGCCCCGAACGGCGGCCCGGTCGCCTTCCAGTTTGTCGGCCGCCACTTCGACGAAGCGGGTCTCGTCCACGCGGGTGACGCGTTCCAGCGCGTCACCGACTGGCACAAGCGCCATCCCGCTCTCTGATCCAAGGAGCCGTTCGCATGAAAGCAGAAGACTGGTTGCAGAGTTCCATCATGTCGAAGCGCGCCGTCGCCAAGGGGGCAGCCGGCATGAAGCGCAGCCTGACGATCGAGCAGCAGGGGGCCTTCCACTACGTCTACGGACCTTATGCGAAGCCGACGCTGTCGATCGATCCGGGAGAGATCGTTGTCGTCGAGACCGAGGACGCCTTTGGCGGCGTACTCACGAGCGAGAGCGACAGTCCCACAGCGAAACTGAACTTTCCGTATCTCAACCCGCAATGTGGACCGATTGCGGTCAAGGGCGCCAAGAAGGGCGATTGTCTCGCCGTCTATATCCACGACGTCGAGACGCGCGGCGAGCAGCCCGCCGGAACGACCTGTATCATCCCCGAGTTCGGCGGCCTTGTTGGGACGAGCTCGACGGCGATGCTCAATCCGCCGCTGCCTGAGCGCGTCCGCAAGCTGCATGTCGACAGGAACGGCGTTCGCTGGAACGACAAGATCACGCTGCCCTACGAGCCGTTCATCGGCACGATTGGTGTGTCGCCCGAGATCGAGGCGATCTCCTCGCTGCAGCCGGACTATCACGGTGGCAACATGGACCTGCCCGATGTCGCGCCCGGAGCCATTCTCTATTTGCCCGTGCATGCCGAGGGTGGGCTTCTTTACGTCGGCGACTGCCACGCAACACAGGGCGATGGCGAACTCTCCGGTGTCGCGCTCGAGCAGCGTGCGACGGTCACGCTACAGATCGATCTGATCAAGAACTGGAGCTTTGCCTGGCCGCGCCTGGAGACACGCGACTTCATCATGACGATCGGCAGCGCACGCCCGCTCGAGGATGCGGCCCGCATCGCCTATCGCGAACTCACGCGATGGATGAGCGCCGACTACGGCTTTGACGAGATCGATGCGTACATGCTGCTCAGCCAGGCCGGGCGCATGCGGCTCGGCAACATGGTCGACCCGAAATACACGATGGGTGCATCGATCCTGAAAACCTACCTCAAGGCGTGAACCTCAGCGGCTTTTCAACAAGGGGACATTTCAATGAATTCCGGACATCTGCTCAGGACTGCCTTTCTTGGCGTCGTGCTGGGGACGGCGGCGTTCGGCGCCGCGCAGGCAGCCGAGCCGCCATTGAAGGTCGGTCTGCTCGAAGACGTCTCCGGCGATCTGGCGTTCATGGGCATGCCGAAACTGCACGGCTCGCAGCTTGCGGTCGAGGAGATCAACAAGAGTGGCGGCATCCTCGGGCGGCAGATCGAGCTCATCCATCTCGACCCGCAGGGCGATAACGCCCGCTATCAGGAGTTTGCGCGACGGCTGCTCAGCCGCGACAAGGTCGACGTGCTGATCGGAGGCATCACGTCCGCTTCGCGCGAGGCCGTTCGGCCGATCATCGATCGGACGACCACGCCGTACTTCTACACCAACCAGTACGAAGGCGGCGTGGGCGACGCCAGCATGATCAGCATGGGGGCGGTACCCGAGCAGCAGTTCTCGACGCTGATCCCCTGGATGGTCGAGAAGTTCGGCAAGAAGGTCTACGTCATCGCCGCCGACTACAATTTCGGACAGATTTCGGCGGAGTGGAACCGCAAGATCATGAAGGATCTTGGCGGCGAGGTCGTCGGAGAGGAATTCATCCCGCTCGGCGTTTCACAGTTCGCGCAGACGATCCAGAACATCCAGAAAGCGAAACCGGATTGGCTTCTGACGATCAATGTCGGCGCCGCCCAGGACTCGTTCTTCGAGCAGGCCGCCGCGGCGAAGCTCAACCTGCCGATGGGCTCGTCGATCAAGGTCATGCTCGGCTTCGAGCATAAGCGGTTCAAGCCGCCGGCGCTCAACAACATGCATGCGACCGCGAACTGGTTCGAGGAGATCGATACGCCCGAAGCCAACGACTTCAAGAAGCGCTGGCATGCGAAGTTCCCCGACGAGCTCTACATCAACGACATGGGCTACAATGCCTATAACGCGCTCTACATGTACAAGACGTTGGTCGAGAAGGCGAAATCGACCAAGCTCGAGGACATGCGCAAGGTGATCGCGACCGGCGATGCCTGCATCGATGCGCCCGAAGGCAAGGTCTGCATCGACCGGAAGAGTCAGCACACGTCCCATCGCATGCGTCTGATCTCTGTCGGTCCCCAACATGAAGTGACCGTCGAGAAGGACTACGGAACCATCAAGCCGTATTGGCTTGGTGACATCGGCTGCGATCTCACCAAGAAAAATGACAAGGACCAGTACACGCCGAGCCATTTGCCCAACAAGTCGTGACGCCACTCATCGGATCATGACTTCGGACTGCGCGGGCGCCGCATCGCTGCGGCGTCCATGATGAAGGAGCAGGAGACCGATGATGTCGGCTGAACTTTTCTCGGTATTCTACCAATTCGCCGACGTCTTTGCGTTTCTGATCCTCTCGGCCGCAGGCCTCGCCATCGTGTTCGGCATGATGGGCGTCATCAACATGGCGCATGGCGAGTTCATCATGTGCGGCGCCTATGTGACGGTCGGGCTTGTGAAGCTCGGTGTACCGCTTGCCCTAGCTCAGGTGCTTGCCGCGGTGACGGCTGGATTGATCGGGGTTGTCGTCGAATACCTCATTGTTCGTCGGCTATACAAAAGACCGCTGGATTCCCTGCTCGCCACCTGGGGGCTCAGCCTGATCGTCACGCAATCGATGCTCCTGATCGTGGGATCATCGATCACGGGGATTGGCACGCCGGAGGGCAGCTTTGCGATCGGCGGCTACACATTCTCGACCTATCGCCTGGTGCTGTTCGCGTGTGCAGTCGCCGTGCTGATCGGTCTCTACGTGATCTTCATGAAGACGCGGTTCGGCGTGATGGCGCGCGCGACCATGCAGAATGCCGCGATGGCAAAGGCGTTGGGTGCGCGCACGGGGCGGATCTACGCAATCAGTTTCGGCATCGGCGCCGGGCTCGCAGGTCTTTGTGGCGCGCTTTACGCGCCGACGATGACGTTGATTCCGACGATGGGTGCGACATTCGTGGTGGAGAGTTTTGTCACCGTCGTGGTCGGCGGGGCAAATGTCCTGCTTGGTACCGCGCCGGCCGCGGTGTTCCTGGCGATGATTCGAATGGCCCTGAATGCAAGCTATGGGCAGATCATCGGCCAGATCGGCATGTTGTTTGCAGTGATCCTGATCATCCGTGTCTTGCCCGAAGGCCTTTCCAGCGTGCTGGTCCGTCGCGGGCGCTAAGCGGGGGTGTGATGTTCAAACTGCTTGATGGTCCGCAGACCTTGGGACGTGGACGGACGTTCTGGTCCTGCTTTCTCGCCGTGCTGGCCGCCGCGCTGATCTATCCGGTCTTTGCGGACTCCTACGATGTCGGCAACTTCTCCTACTTCCTGATTTGGGTTTTCATGGCGCTCGGCCTCTGCCTGATGTGGGGCTATGGCGGCATGCTGTCGTTCGGCCAGACGTTCTTCTTCGGCATCTCCGGTTATGCTTATGGCGTGCTGGCCATCAACATGGGCGGAGGTTCGACGACGATCGCGGCGCTCGTACTGTCGGTCATCATCGCGATGATCGCGGCGGGGATCCTCGGTTACTTCATGATCTGGGGCGGCATCAACGGCATCTTCTTCGGTATCGTGACGCTGTCGGCGACGCTGGTGCTGGCGTTCTTCCTCGGACAGACGGCCGGACCGGAATGGCACATCGGCACTGCGCGACTGAACGGCTTCAACGGCATGAAGGGCATGGATCCGCTCACCGTCGGCGATTTCTACATCGAGGGGTCCGCCCTCTACTATGTCATGGTCGCGCTCATCGTGATCGTCTACATCGCGCTGCGCATGCTGGTGAACTCGCGCATCGGCAACGTGATCGTTGCGACGCGCGAGAACCCGCAGCGCGCCGAGATGCTCGGCTACGACGTCCGCAAGTATCAATTGCTCACGTTCATCATCGGAAGCGGGCTCGCGGGCCTCAGCGGCGCGCTGTATACGTCGTGGGGGCAATTCATCACCCCGTCGAGCATCGGGCTGCCGGCCGCCGCGATGCCGATCGTATGGGTGGCTTTCTCCGGGCGAAGCGATCTGACAGCGACGCTGGTTGGCTCGTTCCTGCTGCTGTTCGGGTTCCAGACCATCACCGTCTATAGCCAGCAGGCCGCGCTCGTGCTGATGGGTACGCTGCTGCTCGCCACCGTGATGTTGGCGCCGCAGGGTTTTGTGCTCGGTGTTGGCAAGCTTGTGGTTGACCGATGGACTAGGCGCCGGCGGCGTGACGCGAATTCCACTCTGGCGGACGCCGGCTGCCTGCAATCGGACGAGGCCTGACATGGCGCTTGTCGATGTGAAGGGCGTGACCAAACGCTTTGGCGGATTGACGGCCGTCTCCGACGTCGATCTGACTGTCAATGTCGGGGAGGTTCATTGCCTGATCGGCCCCAACGGGGCCGGCAAGAGCACGCTGTTCAAGCTGATCGTCGGCCTCTATCCGCCGACCAAAGGCAATATATTCTTCGACTCCATCGATATCACCGAAGAGCGGCCCTTTGCGCGTGTGCAGCGGGGCATGAGCATCAAGATGCAGGCGCCGAGCGTGTTCAAGGAGCTGCCGGTCCGGCAGAATATCCAGATCGCCCTGCAGGGGCGTTTCTCGGGCGCGGAGCGCGACGTCGAGGAGGAGCGGCTGCTTACGCTGCTCGATCTGGCGTCGGAGAGCAGCAAATTGGCCGGAGCACTTTCGCATGGCCAGCAGCAATGGCTCGAGATCGGCATGGCGCTGGCGCTGCAGCCGCAGCTATTGCTGCTGGACGAGCCGACGGCCGGCATGTCGCCGGAGGAGACGTTCGAGACCGGCGAACTCATCAAGTCGTTCAATGCAGAGGGCATGACGGTGCTCGTCGTCGAGCACGATATGGCGTTTGTGCGCCAGATTGCGCAACGCGTGACTGTGCTGCATCTTGGCAAGATCTTTGCGCGAGGCAGTCTGGAGACCATCATTCAGGACGAGAAGGTCGCCGAAATCTACCTTGGGAAGACGCATGCCCACTGATCGGATTCTGGAGGTATCGGAACTCTGGGCGGGCTACGGCGCCACGCCGATCCTGCAGGGCGTGAGCATGTCGGTATCCCGCGGCGAGATCGTCGGCGTGATCGGCCGGAACGGCGTCGGCAAGTCGACGCTGATGCGATGCCTGATCGGGCTTCTGGAGACGTGGCGCGGCACGATCACTTTCTTGGACCAGGATGTAACCCAGTTGCAGGCGGACGCCCGGGCGCGCGCCGGCTTCGGCTACATCCCGCAGGGACGGGATGTGTTTCCACAGATGAGCGTCGAGGAAAACCTGCAGGTCGGCGAGCTGATTGGCGGACCGGAGGGCAAGAAGCTGCCGGAGCTCGTCTACGAGTATTTTCCGCGATTGAAGGAACGACGGCGGCAGGTTGCCGGCACCATGTCGGGAGGCGAGCAACAGCAACTCGCGATCGGCCGGGCTCTGATCGGAAACCCGACCTTGATGATCCTCGATGAGCCGTCCGAGGGCATTCAGCCGTCGATCGTGCAGCACATTTGCGATGCGCTGAAATCGTTCCGGGCTGAGCTGGGCACGACGATCGTTTTCGTCGAGCAGAACCTCGACACGATCCTGGAGATCGCCGAGCGATGCTACATCATGGAAAAAGGCAAGATCACGCGATCACTGATCGGCGGGGACGTCAACGCCGACAATGTCCGCGGGCAACTGTTGTTGTGAGGCTGATCCGCCGTTTTTGAGAACGCGTCTTGTTCATCAGCGTGCCATTTGAAGTCAAAAATGACCAGGGAGGGAGACGAACATGGACTTAGGACTCAAAGGAGCCAACGTTCTCGTCACGGGCAGCACCAAGGGCATCGGCAGGGCGATCGCCGAGACCTTCGCCACTGAGGGCGCCAATGTCGGAATTTGCGCGCGCAATCAGGCGGACGTGGACAGCACCGTCGCCGCCCTCAAGGCAAAGGGCGTCGCGGCGTTTGGCGGTTCGGTCGATGTATCCAATGGTGCGGCGCTCAAGGCCTGGGTGAGCGATATGGCATCGAAGCTCGGCGGCGTCGATGTCGTCGTCGCCAATGTCAGCGCCCTCTCGATAGGGCAGGACGAGGAAAGCTGGGAGAAGGAATTCTCCACCGACATGATGGGAACGGTCCGCCTGGTGAACGCCGCGATGCCATATCTGGAAAAGAGCGGCGCTCCTGCGATCGTGACGATCGCCAGCGTGTCGGGACGCGAGGTCGACTTTGCGAGCGGCCCCTACGGCACCTTCAAGGCGGCGATCATCCACTATACGCAGGGCCTGGCCTACCAGCTCGCCGCGAAGGGCATACGGGCCAACTCCGTGTCTCCGGGCAACACCTATTTCGAGGGCGGTGTCTGGAACATGATCAAGGACAGCAATCCCGAACTGTACAAGACCGCGCTGGCGCTCAATCCGACGGGACGGATGGGCACGCCGCAGGAGATGGCGAATGCCGTCGTGTTTCTTGCGAGCCGGGCCGCCAGCTTCATCACGGGAACGAACCTTGTCGTGGACGGTGCCTTGACGCGAGGCGTCCAGTTCTAGAGCATTTTCGGTTCTGATTGAATCAGAACCGAAGCTCTAGATTCTTGTTTTGACGCGTTTTCTTCACGCGAACCGGTATCCACTTCGCTCGAAAACGCTCTAAGGCGCATTCCCGATGGCAACAGGAACTCGATATGTCCGCGGATCAACTGCACTACAAGTCCATAACTGAACTGTCCGAACTGTTTCGCCGTAAGGAGCTGCGGCCTTCGGAGGTCACCGAAGCAACGTTGAACCGTATCGACAAGCTCGATGGAGGCTTGCACGGATATGCCATCGTCCTCGCGGAACGGGCCATGGCGCAGGCAAGGAAGCATGACAGCGAGATCGTCAAGGGCATTTGGCGCGGCCCCCTTCATGGCGTTCCGATCGGTCTGAAGGATCTGTGCTACACGACATTCGCACCGACGGCGGGCGGCACGAAGATTCATGCGAACTTCGTGCCGTCGTTCAATGCGACCATCGTTGATCGGCTCGAGCGCGCCGGCGCGGTCACGCTCGGAAAGCTCAAGATGACGGAAGGCGCCTATACCAGCCATCATCCTGATGATCAGGCCCCGCTCAATCCCTGGAATGCGGATTATTGGGTCGGCTCTTCGTCGACTGGATCGGGCGTCGCCACCTCCGCCGGTCTCTGCTACGGATCGATCGGAAGCGACACGGGCGGTTCGATCAGGTTTCCATCGGCGACCTGCGGGCTGACCGGAATCAAGCCGACATGGGGCCGGGTGAGCCGCTATGGCATTTTCCCGCTGGCGGACTCGCTCGATCATATCGGGCCGATGTGCCGAAGTGCTGTGGACGCTGCAGCGATGCTGGGCGTCATCGCAGGCGCGGATGCCAATGACCCGACGGCTCTGCAGGCTCCCGTTCCGAATTATCTGGCTCGGATTGGCGATGGCGTACGCGGCCTCAGGATTGGGGTGGATCGCAAATACACGCAGGAAGGAATCGACTCGCAGATTGTGGCGGCCTTGCTCGAAGCGGAGCGCACGCTGGTGGAGCTCGGTGCCGAAATCCGTGAGGTTCGATTTCCCTCCTACGAGAAACTCGTCAGCCTGTGGATCCCGATGTGCTCGGTCGAGACGGCTGAAGCTCACCTCAAGACTTATCCGTCGCGCAAGTCGGAATACGGTCCGGACCTTGCGCAGTTGATCGAGCAGGGCAGGTCGGTGAGCGGTATCGAAATCGCCGCCATTCATCATGAGCGCCTCAAGTTCTGCGGCAGCCTCGCAGCATTGTTTGGGGATATCGACCTTTTGCTCATTCCGACGATGCCGGTGCCGATTCCGACGCTTGCGAAGATGAGTGAATATGGCGCTGATCCGAATGTGTTGTTGAGCATCCTGCGCTTCACCGCGGTGTTCGACTTCAGCGGAAGTCCGACCATTACGCTCCCCATGGGGGTTGCGTCAGATCGGATGCCGTTGAGCATGCAACTGGTCGGCCCGCATCTATCTGAGGCTGTGCTTGCTCGCGCAGCTCACGCGTTCCAGTCGACGACGGACTGGCATACCCTGCGGCCGCCGATTGGATGACCCTGGCCGGGACCGGCCTATTGCGTGAAGAAGAGCACGGCGGCGATGGCGGCCGACAGCGCAATCGCCGCGATCGTCGCGGTGGTCGACAGGACGCCCATCGCTCGCAGCGCGCCGGCGAAGATCATGATCAGAGGCGTCGCGGTGACGAGGCCGACCTGCGCGTCGCTCATGGTTCCAACTCCGATTCGTAGATATCTTTGTTTGAGCATGATCTCCGCGCAAACGCTTCGCGTTTGTCGCGAGGGAAAACCGGTTTCCACTTTTCCGGATCATGCTCTGACGCCGTCCGCCTTAGCGCGACCGTGCTGACCCGGACCCTACGCGGCGGGCTGCCCCCGTCTTTGTCCCGCAACAAAGATCGCCGCTGTCATCCCCGATAGCGATCCCAGCGACGACCCCGCCCGGAGGATCCATGTCGGCTCAAGATTGCGAAATGCAGGAAAGCGGCCTGCTGGCTGAACTCCCCGGCGACCCCATGATCTGGGTCCTGATCTTCAGCGAATTCGCCGTCTTTGGTCTGCTGCTGGGCGCGTTCGCGGTCGCCCGCGCCGTCAACCCCGCCGTCTTCGCCTCCGGCCAGGCCGTCCTGGATCCCGGCCTCGCGGCCCTCAACACCTTGGTGCTGGTGACCAGCGGGTGGGCCGCGGCACGTGGAGCCGCGGCCGCTCGCGCGCGTGCAGCGGCGGCCTGCCGTCGCTGGCTGGGGCTTGCGATCGCGCTCGGATGCGCGTTCGTCGCGATCAAGCTTCTCGAATACGATAGCGAAATCGCGACCGGTGCCGGACTGGAGACCAGCACGTTCTTCACGCTGTACTTCCTCCTGACCGGCTTCCATCTGCTGCATGTCGTGCTCGGCATGGTGATACTGGCGGTGGTTCAGCGCGGTGCGGAACCTGGCGCGGTCGAGACCGGAACGTCGTTCTGGCACATGGTCGACCTGGTCTGGATCCTGATGTTTCCGATCATCTACCTGGTGCGCTGAATGATGGCCCGTCATCCGCTCGAAACGACCCTGATCCTCCTGATCGGCCTCGCGATCGCGACGCTGATCGCTTCCCGCAGCGTGCCAGTTGCATGGTTGAGCAATGTCGTCGTGCTCGGGCTCGCGGCGCTGAAGGGGCGATGGATCCTGCTCGACTTCCTCGGACTTCGCGCGGTGCCGGCGATCTGGCGCGGACTGGTCAGCGCCTGGGTGCTCGGCGTGGCATCGTTCGCCTTGGCTGCCTCCGTCGCCAGACTGCTGATCTGAGGCGGCGAATGCGACGCTGGTTGCTCCAGCACAAAGAACCGATGGGGCTGCTACGTAGATTGGCGCGGCGCTCGCACTATCAACAAGAACGGGAAAGGATAGGTGATGGCTGAACGCCTCACGAAAACGGCTGCCCGGAACGTCTTCTACGGGGGATCCGCCTTCTTCTTTGCGATCTTTCTCGGCCTGACGGCCCACAGCCACTACTACATGGTGAACACCTCGACGAACGCCTCGACGCTGACGGATTCGGTCGCGCGCGGCAAACATGTCTGGGAAAAGAACTCCTGCATCAACTGCCACACGCTGCTGGGCGAAGGCGCCTATTTCGCGCCGGAAGTCGGCAATGTCTGGGATCGCTGGGGCGGCAAGGAAGACCCGGCCGCTGCAAGGGACATCCTGAAGTCGTGGATGCAGGCGCAGCCGTCCGGCGCGCCGGGCCGGCGACAGATGCCGCAATTCAACCTGACCGACCAGGAACTCAACGATCTCGCCGACTTCCTGCAATGGACCAGCACCATCAAGCGCCAGGACTGGCCGCCCAACAAGGCCGGATGAGCACCGCATCCCGACAGCCCTTCAACAAGAGAGCTTTTCGATGAAATACCAGACCCAGAAAGTCGCGATGCTGTATTTCTACGGCGCGCTGACGCTTTTCCTCGCCCAGGTTATCTTTGGCCTGCTCGCCGGCACGATCTACGTCCTGCCGAATACGCTTTCGGTCCTCCTGCCCTTCAATATTGTCAGGATGATACACACCAACGCCCTGATCGTGTGGTCGCTGATCGGCTTCATGGGCGCGACCTACTACCTGTTGCCGGAGGAGACCGAGACCGAGCTTTTCAGTCCGCTGCTCGCCAAGATCCAGTTCTGGATGTTCTTCGGCGCGGCGGGCGCCGCGGTCGTCGGCTATCTCTTCCACTATCATGAGGGACGTGAATTCCTCGAGCAGCCCTTCATCATCAAGGTCGGCATCGTCGTCGTCTGCCTGATGTTCCTGTTCAACGTGACGATGACCGCGTTGAAGGGGCGCAAGACCACGGTCACGAACATCCTGCTGTTCGGCCTGTGGGGCGTCGCGATCTTCTTCCTGTTCGCGTTCTACAATCCGGCGAACCTCGCGGTCGACAAGATGTACTGGTGGTACATCGTGCATCTGTGGGTCGAGGGCGTCTGGGAGCTGATCATGGCCTCCGTGCTCGCCTTCCTGATGATCAAGCTCAACGGCATCGATCGCGAGGTGGTCGAGAAGTGGCTCTACGTCATCATCGGCCTGGCGCTGTTCTCGGGCATCCTCGGCACCGGCCACCACTTCTACTGGATCGGCGCGCCGGGATACTGGCAGTGGATCGGCTCGCTGTTCTCGACGCTCGAGGTCGCGCCCTTCTTCACCATGGTGATCTTCACCGTGCAGATGACCTGGAAGGCCGGACGCAAGCATCCGAACCGTGCGGCGCTGTTGTGGTCAGTCGGTTGCTCCGTGATGGCGTTCCTCGGCGCTGGCGTGTGGGGCTTCCTGCACACCCTGTCCTCGGTCAACTATTACACGCACGGCACCCAAGTGACCGCTGCGCACGGGCACCTGGCGTTCTTCGGTGCCTATGTGATGCTGAACCTCGCGGTGATGGCTTACGCGATCCCGGAGATCCGCGGACGCGCGCCCTACAACCAGTGGCTCAGCATGGCAAGCTTCTGGATCATGTGCACGGCGATGCTGACGATGACCTTCGCGCTCACCTTCGCCGGCATCATCCAGGTCCATCTGCAGCGCGTGCTCGGCCAGGGTTACATGGAAGTGCAGGACCAGCTCGCAATGTTCTACTGGGTCCGTCTCGGCTCCGGTGTGTTCGTCGCGATCTCTGCGCTGATGTTCGTCTGGGCCGTGCTGGTGCCCGGACGTGAGAAGCGGTCCTTCGCCGGCGGAGCGCTGCAGCCCGCCGAGTAGAGCAACGCGGCGGCCGCGCACGTCGCGGCCGCCATTCCCCTGGATGTCCCGGAGAACCATCATGAAATCCGTCCTTCAGGCTGTAGCAGGCCCCGCTTCTGAGGTCCCGGCCTATGTGCCGAGTGGAAACGAGTGCGCGCTGTTCGAGCACGCGTGGCGTCACCGCCTGCCGGTGCTGCTGAAAGGCCCAACGGGCTGCGGCAAGACCCGCTTCGTGGCTCACATGGCCGCACGCCTCGGCATCCCCTTGCATACCATCGCCTGTCACGACGACCTCACCGCCGCCGATCTCACCGGCCGCTATCTGCTCGAGGGTGGCGACACGGTCTGGACGGACGGTCCCCTGACCCGGGCGGTGCGCGAAGGCGGCATCTGCTATCTCGACGAGGTGGTGGAAGCCCGCAAGGACGTGACGGTCGTGCTGCATCCGCTGACCGACGACCGCCGGCTCCTGCCGCTCGAGCGGACCGGCGAGGAGCTCGTCGCACCGCCG
The DNA here is from genome assembly GCF_055413685.1 of Bradyrhizobium sp. LeoA1Lang. NCBI lineage: Bacteria > Pseudomonadati > Pseudomonadota > Alphaproteobacteria > Hyphomicrobiales > Nitrobacteraceae > Bradyrhizobium > Bradyrhizobium sp. LeoA1Lang. The sequence goes on from NZ_JBVAPG010000008.1 coordinate 88,654, forward strand.
GGGTTCATGCTGGTCGTGTCCTACAATCCCGGCTACCAGAGCCTGTTGAAGGCATTGAAGCCTTCGACGCGGCAACGCTTCGTTGCCATCGAGTTCGACTTTCTGCCGCCGGAGCAGGAGATCGCCGTCGTGTCGGCGGAAAGCGGGCTTCCACCGGATCGCGTGCGCCCGCTGGTCCAGCTCGCTGGCCGTCTGCGCGCGCTGAAGGGACATGACCTGGAGGAGGGCGTCTCGACGCGCCTCATCGTCTACTGCGCCACCCTCGTCGCGGCCGGTGTTTCCGTCACCGAGGCCGTCCTCGCCGGCATGATCGAGCCGCTGACTGACGATGGCGACGTCAAGGCCGCGCTGGTGGAGGTCACACGGGCCGTGATTGGATAGGTGAGCGCCGATGCTGGATTTTCTCGAGCTGGAGGAGACCGTCGGCCGTGCGTGGCATCGCCTGGTCGGCGCGACTGCGTCCTATCCGGTTCACGCTGATCACGCCGTCGCACTCTCGGAGATGCAGGGACAGATCGCCGTCATGTTCCGCGCGCTCGGCGGCGAGGCTGGCGTCGCGCTCGCCGGCGCAGGCGCGCGCAAATCCGGACACCGGCTCGCCTGGAGGCAGCGAATTGGCCTCGGCGACGAATCCCTTGCCCATCCTGGACGGGACGCGGCAACCGTGTTCCTGCCCGAGCGCATCGCCCTGTTTCCGGATCGCACCCTGAACGCGGCTCTCTATCGTTGGCTCGCTGCGTGGTTTGCGACCGTGCCGCTGGAGGCGATAGATGAAACCGATCCGCTCCGACGCGATCTCCTCATCCTGCGTCGCGCCCGTGCCACGGCCGCCATGGTCGCCACTCGATTTCCCGGACTCGCAGACTCCTACACACGACTGGCTGCGGCAGTGGCATCCGCTCGGCCGCAGCGGCCATTGCCTCGCGTGGAGCGCGAGGTCGAACAGATCGTGCTCGCACTGCTTGGCGCTGCGGCACCTCCGCAAGGGAAGCTGTGGTTTTCGCTGATCGGCGAGAACGCGCTGCCGGAACGGGCGCCGCCCGGATATCGCCCGGTGCTGCCGTGTCCGTTGTGGGGCGATTGCTGGACCCGCGACGTCGGGCAGGTATCTCAGGATCTGGACGACGCCTCGCACGACGCCCAGGCGGACGCGCCGGACTCGCGAAAGCGCTTTGCGACCCGCGAGCGGGAGAACGGAGCCGACAAGAGAGATCCGTTCATCCTCAACCGGTTCGAGAAGATCCTGGCGATGGCGGAGATGGTGAACGTCGACCGTCCCTCCGACGATACCGAAGACGAAAACGCGCCCAAGGCGGCCGACGATCTGGAGGAATTGTCGATCGGGAGGCGCAGCGGAAAGCCTGCGACGAAGCTGAAGTTCGATCTCGACCTGCCGCCGGAAGCGGTCGACCCCTCGCGGCTCGACGGCGAACGGCTGTATCCGGAATGGGATTACCGCAGTCGCAGCTACATGCAGGACCACTGCCGTGTGTTGACGGCGCATGCGAGCGAGACCGGCGAAAGCTGGGCGGCGGACCAGGCCACGCGCCGCCGCATCCGCCAGGTGCGGCGCCAGTTCGAGGCGCTGCGGCCCCGCCACGAGCTCGCGCGGGCACAGCCCGACGGGCACGACCTCGACATCGATGCGCTGGTCCGCGCGCGTTGCGACCTCCGTGCCGGCAGCGGCCCCCTCGATCGCGTTCACCTCGCGATGCGGCCGCAAGGCCACGATCTGGCGGTGACGCTGCTCGTCGACGTGTCGCTCTCGACCGACGCCTGGGTCGACGGGTACCGCGTGCTGGACGTGGAGAAGGAGGCGTTGCTTGTCCTGGCTCACGGACTGTCGGCTTGCGGCGATCACCACAGCATCCTGACCTTCACCTCGCGCCGGCGCTTATGGGTGCGGCTCGAAACCGTCAAGGCGTTCGGAGAGCCGATGAGTGCGCAGGTCGAGCGGCGCATCGGGGCGCTCAAGCCCGGCTACTACACCCGCATCGGGGCAGCGGTGCGCCACGCCGCGTCCGAACTTGCGGCGCAGCCGCAGCGGAAGAAACTGCTGATCGTTCTCACCGACGGCAAGCCGAACGACGTCGACCACTATGAAGGACGCTTCGCCATCGAAGACACCCGTAAGGCCGTGCAAGAGGCGCGTCGGCTAGGCGCCGCAGTCTTTGGTGTGACGATCGATGCAACAGCCCAGAGCTACTTTCCGACGCTGTTCGGGCGCAGCGGCTATGCGATCGTCGGCAACATCCGACGCCTGCCGGCCGCCTTGCCGGCGCTCTACCGGCAGCTCACGCAGTAGCCAGATTCTGGTGGGCGGTTCCCTTCGCGGCCCATCCTTCGAGACGCCCGCCTTTGGCGGGCTCCTCAGGATGAGGTCTGATTTCGCGGCGGAATCTTAGACCCTCATGGTGAGGAGTGCCGCTTGCGGCGCGTCTCGAGACGATGCTGCGCATCGCTCGGAGAACCATGAGGCCCGTCTCGTCCGCAGCCATCAAACCGCTATATGCGATAGCCTTGCGCTTGCGGGGAGGTGAAGCCAGGCCGCAATCGATTCAACCTGATCGGATCATGCTCTAGTTCAGACCGCGCGGCTGTGCGTGGCTGCGGATCGCGGAAGATGCGCGTCGAATGCCGAAGCGACGCTGCGGACCAGGAATTCCGCACCGTCGTTGACCGCGAGGCGGTCATCGAACATCGTCACGGCGCCATCGGCGATGAGGCTATCGATCCGTGACCGATCGACGATAGCGGACTCCGGATCACGGCCGTGCAGCCGCGATACCTTGGGGAGGTCGACGGCAAGATCGCACATGATCCGTTCGATGATGTCGGCGCGGAAGAGATCTTCCTCGGTGAAGGCGTAGCCCTTGATCGTGGCGAACCGCTCCTCGACGATGCGCGCAAGATAGTCGCGCGTTGGCACGGCGTTCTGCACGAAACCTTGAGGCATGCGGCCGATGGCGCTGGCGCCGAGACCGATGAGCGTGTCGGCCGTATCGTCGGTGTAGCCCTGGAAATTCCGCCGCAACCTGCCTTCGCGTCTTGCCACGGCAAGATTGTCGGTGGGAAGGGCGAAGTGATCGAGGCCGATGCGCACATAGCCTGCATCGAGCAGGGCCTGCGCGATCGTCTCCGACTGAAGATGCCGCTCGATGCTGTCAGGCAAGGACTCCTCGGCAATCTTGCGCTGGTGCTTCTTGAAGGAGGGAATGTGCGCGTAGCCGAACACCGAGAAGCGATCCGGACGCAGCTCGACGCATTTTGCGACCGTGTCCAGGCACGAATCCACGGTCTGCAGGGGCAAGCCATAGAGCAGGTCGAAATTGAGCCTGCGGACGCCGGCCCGGCGCAGCCGCTCGACGGACGCGGCCGTCTGTTCAAAGCTCTGGTGGCGATTGATGGCGCGCTGCACGGCCGGGTCGAAGCTCTGGACGCCAAGGCTCGCACGGTTGACGCCGCAATAGCCCAGCGCCTCCGCCATCGGCTCGGTCAGCGTGCGGGGATCGATCTCGACGGCGATCTCGGCTTCGGGGAGCACGAAGAACGAATAGCGCAGGGCGCCGACGAGATCCGCGAACGTCTCCGGCGACATGATTGTCGGAGTGCCGCCACCGAAATGGATATGGGAGAGCGGCAGCCTTTGCCCAATCGTCTCGGCGACAAGGAGCGCTTCCGTGCGCAGGCCCGCCGCGTAGATCGCAATCGGCTCGTCACGCTTGGTCACGGATGTATGACATCCGCAGTACCAGCACATGGCTCGGCAGAACGGCACATGGAGATAGAGCGACGCTGGCTGGCGAATGGGTATCGATTTGAGCCACTGCCGATAGTCGGTTTCGCCGATCTCAGGCGAAAAATGCGGGGCCGTCGGATAGCTGGTGTACCGTGGGAGCCGGTCCTGCCCGTAGGATTGCGCCAAGTCGGATCGCATCTGCCTTCCTCCTTCGTCTCCGCATGATCTATCGGACCCGTGGGGGAATGACTTTGTTCTAGCTCAACCCGTCCGCTTATGTCCGCGGCAGCAGCTTCGCCATGTTCCGGGAGATCGCCGCGGCGACCGAGCTGGAAGGCTCGACGACGAGCCTGAAGCCGAGATTGGTCGGCGGAATGCCCACGGCGCATCCGCCGGACTTGGGATCACGAATGAAATCCGTCATGTAGGCGCGGTGGGCTCCCTCCACGACGCGGACCCCGCAATTCGTGTTGGTGATCCGCTCACCTCCGTCATCGAGCGAGGCGCGGACGAAGCAGCTATCCGTCCACTCCCAGACATTGCCGGCCAGGTCGTCCAGTCCGTTGCTGTTGGTGCCGAATGTCCCCCCGGGTTGCGCGGCCTTTTCGGCAGGCTTGGAGCGGGCGGATTCGGCTTCATAACGGGCGATCCAGGCCTGCGCCGGATCCGCAGGGTCGACCAGCGGCAACGCTTCGTCGCGCGCCTTCTCGGCGGCCGCGAATGTCCACTCCTCGTCGGTCGGCAGGCGATGGGTAACGCCGGTCCTGCGCGACAGCCATGCAGCATAGGCCGAGGCGTTGTGCCAACTGACGCCGACGACGGGCAGGTCCAGGGAGCCGTTGGGGACCGGCACCTTTGGACATGCTCCGTCATCGACGCAGCGCACGTACTCGGCGACCGTGACCTGCCGCTTCATGACAGTGAGATCAGCAGGCAGGCGGAGTTTGCGCAGCGGCCCTTCGACCGGTCTGTCATTCCGCGAGAAATCGCCGGCAGCCCGATAGCTGAAGGAAACAGGAGAGAGGCGCACAGCACCGTAGTCATCATGCGGAGGCGCGGGCGAGAACACGGTGGCCAGGATCGGCGCAGCCAGCGCGCCAGCGAGCATGGCCGTCTTCATTTTCATCAGGATGAGCATGATGTCGCCTCCACTTGGTGAAACGGCCCGCGGGTAGGGACCGCGGGCCGTTCCTTCAGCTCCACCTACCGGCTTAGGGTCACCGGGTCGGCGGCGCCGAGCTTGTCGGCCGGGATCGGGCCGGGAGGAGAGACCTGCTTCATGAGGTCATCGCTCCATTTGCCTTCCACCTTGATGTGCGCTGCGGCTCCGAGTTCGAAGGCCTCGATCAAGTTGTGGTTGAGGTAGGCGTACACGCCAGGCTGACGGAAGGTATACATCGCGGCTGCCGCCGAACCGCCGCGCACCAGCCAGGTCTCGAGATCCTTCTCCGGCGGGTTGTTGAACTTGCCGGTCTCCCAGACATAGTCGCCGTGCCCGCCGATCAGGTGAGGACGGGTGTCGCGGTTGGCCTGCGAATGCACGATCATCACGGTCTCGCCGACCTTCGCAGTCAATGCATTCTTGCCGGTCAGCGCACCGACCCGTCCGTTGAAGACGACGTGCGTCGGGATCAGCTTGCGCATGACCTCCGTGGTATCAGCATAGGACTCGCCGACCGTATCGTAGGTCTTGTACTTGCCGTTCGCGTCCTTCGGTATGTAGAGGTCGTTTTCGCCGATGTAGAATATCTTGTCGTAGCGTAGCGGCTTGCCGTCACGGTCCTTCAGCCCATCGCGCGGTAGCACCATCACCGTGCCGTGCATGCCGGACACCACGTGCCATGGGACCATGCCTTCAGGCGCGCAGTGATAGACGAAGACACCGGGACGCGTCGCCTTCCAGCGCAGCACCGCCTGTTCGCCCGGATTGACCTTGGTCAGCGCGCCGCCGCCCAGCGCTCCGGTCGACGAGTGAAGGTCGATGTTGTGCGGCATGGAATTGCTCGCGGGATTGACCAGCGTCAGCTCCATGTAGTCGCCTTCGTGCACAACCATCATCGGGCCGGGCATCGAGCCATTGAAGGTCATCGCATGAAATTTGGTGCCGGCGTCGTCGACCACGACTTCCTTTTCCTGGACCGTGAGCTTGAACTCCACGATCTTCGGTCCGGCTTTGGTCGCCTGTTCGTGCGCATGCACGAACGGCGGCGCGACCAGCTCGACACGTTCGCGTGGCAGCTTGAGATCGTCGGCGGCCAGCGCCGGCGTACTTATCATCAGCGCCGCGATCGCGGCTCCCATAAGGGCGGTCCTTCTCGTCAGCATGATGTTCTCCATCGCTTCAATCGTCCTAATTCGATGCGTGCATCATGTGCGATCTGGTGGCCAGACACTTTGCTCTGGAACAATGAGATGTCGATTTATTCGACGATGAGATCTGCTTAAGAATTTGCGGACGATCAAAGATAACTGGAGGCAAACACGTTAAGGTAGCGACATGAAATCGAATGCATTGCCTACCGCGGATATGATGGTCGACGACGTGATGCGTCGATGGCCGCTCGCGATAGGCGTCTTTCTCGACTTCAGGATGCTATGTGTCGGCTGTCCGATCGGCGCTTTCCACTCGATCGAAGAAGCATGCGGCGAACACGGCGTAGACACCGGCGTCTTCGTGTCGAAGCTCATGGATACTGCGAGAGCGGCTTAGATCATGATCCGATTAGAAGGAATCGGATCATGCTCTAGGGCTCGCGCTTGTGTGCCTGAACGGCTTCTTCGCCTTCGGCGAGACTATGCAGCCGATGTGTGTCGCGCAGAACGATGCGCTGCCTGCCACCCTCGACCAGGCCCTGCTGCTCCCACGCACTGAGAATACGGCTGACGGTATGCAGCGTCGTTCCGGTCATCTCGGCGACATCCTGCCGGCTGATCGGGAAGTCGATCTCGACACCGGCATGGACTTTCTTGCCGGCCTGTTTGGCGAGGCGGAGCAGTGCATGGGCGACGCGCTGCTCGACCTGCTCGCTTGACATCTCCATGACGCGCGCTTGCGTGTCCTGAAGACGGCTGCCCACGGTCTGGAGCGCGGTGCTGGCGAGGCTCGGGTATTTGACGATCAGGCGCTGCCAGGAGGACGAAGGCCAGGCGAGCGCGATGCTGTCCACGGCGGCGACGGCGGTTGCCGGATAGTGCGTCAGGTTCATTGCCTGCGCGACGCCGAACAGCTCGCCGGCCGAGACGTAGCGGACCACGGACTGCTGCCCCTGCGATGTCGTCTTCTCGACCCGAAGATGTCCGTGAAGCAAAAGGAAGAAGCGATCCGCCTCGGCGCCCTGGTCGAACACCGCGGCCCCCTTCGGGTATCGAATCGAACGCGCCTCGCGCAGCAGTTCGTCCTGTTCGGTGGGCGTAAGCCCGGCGAACATCGGTAGGTTCGCGACCAGCGAGCGGTCGACTGCGGCCATGGATATCCTCGTTCCAATGTGCCGCGGGGACTATCGGCGGCCGACGCAAGCCCCAGCGGCTCGTCAGAGTTCTTAGTCCAGGATTCTACGACGAAGTTGAGCTGGCGCAACCTAGACCGGGCGAGGCGGGGATATCTGACTTGCGGGAGCCCGGTGGACCTCGGGCGCAAGTTTCAGGAAGTGGAAAGCATGAGACAGATTGCGATGTTGGTTGGCGCGGCGGCGGCTCTAATCCTGGCCGGAAGCGCCCAGGCGGCGGACGTGGAAGTCAAGCTCCTGAACAGGGGCGCCGAAGGTGTGATGGTGTTCGAGCCGGCCTTCGTGAAGATCGCACCCGGCGACACCGTGAAGTTCCTGTCTACCGACAAGGGCCACAACGCCGAATCCATCAAGGGCATGCTTCCCGACGGCGCAACGCCGTTCGTCGGCAAGAACGGCGAAGATATTGCCGTCAAATTCGACAAGGAGGGTGTCTACGGCATCAAGTGTCTTCCCCACTACGGCATGGGCATGGTCGCGATGATCGTGGTCGGAACGCCCGGCAACGTCGATCAGGCCAAGGCAGTCCCACAGAGCGGCAAGGCAAAGCAGGTGTTCGCGACGCTCTTCGACAAACTCGAAGCCGGCAAGACCGCGTCCAAGTAACGGTCTACCGGCCTCAGCTTCGCCAGAGCGTGATGCGATCAGATCGCTTGGCATCCCCGATGGCAACTGCGCTCCCTCTCCTGCTTGCGGGGGAGGGCTGGGGTGGGGGTATCTCCGCGATTCACGGTGTCCTTGCAAGCGGAGAGAGCCCCCACCCGGCGCTGGCGCGCCGACCTCCCCGCAAGCGGAAGAGGTAAAGCAGTCGCTGCGGATTTAATCAAATCGCATCAGGCTTTAGTAAGTCGAATGGCGGGAGCCAGCCGCCGTCCGGGGCAGCGCCACACATTAACAGCTATTCTATTGCCGAAAGCGACAGGCGCATTGATATAGCGCAAAGCCAGACCTATTGACGCACCTTCTCTTCGACCGGGCAGCAGGCAGCCTTGCTCTCGGGGAAAATCAGGATCGACGTTCCCTCCTCGAGCCTCCGGAGAATATCGTCGGTGATAGCCTCGAAAAGTTTGCGTTCGATCACGCGATCTCTTCGGCTTCGTCGTCGCAATCTTTCGAAAATCCGCATCGCGTCCTCCGTTCATGATGAACCCAATATTGCAGATTTGGGGCGGTTCGATCTTTGTCGGGGATCAAACAGCTAGAGCTTCGGTTCTGATTGAATCAGAACCGAAGCTCTAGATTCTTGTTTTGACGCGTTTTCTTCACGCGAACCGGTGTCCACTTCGCTCGAAAACGCTCTATGTGAAGGACACGGCAATTTGTGCTCCGACAAAGAGCCCTCGATCGTGACGACCTACGATTACGGTTATTGAACGAGAATGACGCCCAAAGACGCCAATGGCGGCGATGCAGAGAGAGTTCTGAGATCACGATGATCGGCGCCAGCATATCACGATGGACGATGAGCTACTTCGCGATGGCGATCGCCTGGCTGTTCGTCGCGCTGGCGCTGATGGTGGCGGGCGTCGGCTTTCCCGCGGCCGATGTTGCAGCACCGGATACGCTCGTCCTCGCGCACGTGGTCTGCATCGGATGGCTCAGCCTCGCAATGTGCGGCGCGCTGTTCCAGTTCGTGCCTGTGCTCGTGGCGAAGCCGCTGTTCTCGGAGAAGTGGGCTTTGCCTGCTCTGGGTCTTCTGACCGCCGGTCTCGCCTCGCTGCTCGCGGGCTTCCTGGCATTGGGAGGTCGGCTGCCGGCCTGGCTCTGGCTGCTTCCGCTCGGCGCGGTCCTGCTGATCGCCGGATTCGGGCTGATCGTCGTCGATCTCGGGCTGACCGCATGGTTGCGGCCGGTGGGGCCGGCCCGCTTCGTCCTCGTCGGGTTGGCCTCTCTCTGTGTCACCGTCTCCTTCGGCGCGGTGTTCGCGTTCGCACTCGTGGGGTGGGCGGGATCGACCGGGCAATCGCTTCTGGCCGGCGGCGTGCCGCTGCACGCGATCGCCGGTCTTGGCGGCTGGCTGACGTTGACGGCGATGGGCGTCAGCTACCGGCTATTGTCCATGTTCATGCTCTCGCCTGACGTCGACGACCGGAAAAGCGGCACGACGTTGATGGCGGGCGCGCTCGCGATCGCCGTCACAGTGGTCGGCGGCGTCCTCGCGGTCGAGCTCTTTGCCGGATTGGACGTGGTGCTATCGATTGCCGCGGTCCTCGGCCTGGCGACTGCCGCTCTATACGGGCGCGACGTGTGCGCAATCTTCCGCGCGCGCAAGCGCCGCCAGCTCGAGCTCAATACGCGGATGGCGACGCTGTCCTTCGCGAGCCTGGCGGGGACGGCGCTTCTGGGCGCAGCGCTTGTCGTGACCGGCGACTTTGCCGCGCATGTCGGAGCCTTCGCCTTCCTCGCCGTCTTCGGCTGGCTGTCGGGCCTGGTCCTCGCCAAGCTCTACAAGATCGTAGCGTTCCTGACCTGGCTGGAGACTTATGGTCCGGTGATGGGACGAACCCCGACTCCCCGCGTTCAGGACCTCGTCGCGGAGCGGAGGGCATCGAAGTGGTTCGTGATCTACTACGCGGGCGTCTGGACCGGAACGCTGATGCTGCCGGTCGGCCAACCCTGGGGATTCCGGGCCGCCGCGATGGCGATGACGGCCGGAGTCATCGGCATCGTTCGCGAAGTGATCCGGACGCGGCAGCTTGCGGATGTCGCGAATCCGCTGCGCCTTCCGGGCGGCGCCCGCGCGCCCCATCTGCTGTTTGCAAGGAACTAAAGACCAAACGGAGGGAAGAAGCATGACCGAATACATCGACGTAGATGTCCGTCCGATCCTGCGTGCAGGCGGCGAACCGTTCTCGGTCATCATGGCCGCACTAGAACGCCTAGAGGCAGGGCAGGGGCTCCGCCTTTACGCCACGTTCAAGCCGATCCCGCTATTCGCCGTCATGGCAGACAGAGGGTTCATGCATTCCGAGCGCGCGCTCGACGGCGGCGAATGGGAAGTTCTGTTCACGCCGGCGGAGGCGACGGAGAACACGGCCGCTCCGAGCGGCACGCCGAGCTTCGACAATTGGCCGGAGCCTGCTGTGACGCTCGACAATCGCGACCTCGATCCTCCTGAGCCCATGGTCCGGATCCTTGCGGCCGCCGAGAAACTAGGTCCCGGCGAGACTCTTTCCGCGCTGCTGCGCCGTGAGCCCGTCTTTCTGTTTCCGCAGCTCGAGAAGCGTGGATACCGCTGGCTCGGAGGGTTCACGCCTGATGGCGCGACCTACGAACTGACCGTGAGGGCTCCGTCTTGACAAGCGAACTCGTCGACCGTATTCGGGACGCGCTGCGTGTCGTGATCGATCCCGAGCTCGGTCACAACATCGTCGATCTCGGCTTCGTCTATGACATCTCGGTCATCGGAGACGCCGTCCGCATCACGATGACGGCGACCACCCCAGGATGCCCCGCGACCGGTTTCCTGCAAGAAGGCGTGACCAGCTGTGTTGCGGAGGTGCCGGGCGTCGGCTCGGTCGATGTCGAGATGACGTTCGATCCGCCCTGGACTCCAGCACGTATCGATCCAACCGTCCGCGCGGCGCTTGGCTTCGCCGCGGTCAACTGACCTCGGGACGACGACGTTCCCGGCAAGGCGACGTCGTATTCGCGGCACGCGAACAGGTGGGCAAAAGTTGCTCGGTCCGGCAATTTTGATCCGGTCTTGCCGCTATCTCGCAGTCTCAATTATCTGATTTTATTGCATTTTTTCATTGGCAGGCGGCTTGCAACGATCCCAGCGGTTGCGGCCATGACACCTGAAGCATCCCGGCGGCCGCCCGGATCCATTGGAGATGATGTAATGGGTATCTTCGGCGCCCTGACCACGTCCGTTGCAGGACTGCGGGCAAACTCGTACGCGCTGGAAAACATTTCCGGTAACATCGCGAACTCGCAGACGACCGGCTTCAAGCGGATCGACACCAGCTTCCTTGACCTCATTCCCGACACCGGCACGAACGCGCAGCTTGCAGGCAGCGTGGTTGCGAACTCGCGCAGCACCAACACGCTTGCCGGCTCCGTTCAGTCGGCTTCGGTCTCCACCTACATGGCGATCAACGGCGACGGCTTCTTCGCCGTGCAGAAGCCGGGCAGCATATCTGACAGCCAGCCGATATTCGACGGCGTCAACCGATACACTAGGCGCGGCGACTTTACGCTGGATAAAAACGGATATCTCGTTAACGGTGCCGGCTACTATCTCGAGGGCGTGAAGATTGATCCGACGACCGGAAATCCCGCCGGAAGTACGCCAGAAGTCCTGAGGTTCCAGAACGATTTCCTGCCGTCGCAGGCAACCACCAAGATCGACTATCGAGCCAATCTCGCCAGCTACCCGCTGACAACCAAGCACCAAACATCAGTGCCAGGCTCGGAATTGCTGAGGCCTGCCGATTTCATATCCAATCCACGAACCCTTGGAACGGCCGCGACGCCATTTGCCAATACACCCGTGACCGGTAATGCGCGGAACAACCTCGAGACGATAGCGAAACCCATTTCCGCAGCAACGTCGCTCGTGAGCGCGGCGGGCACGGATTCGCTCACGGCGGGCTTTGCCAGCGGTGATACTCTGGTGTTGAAGACCACCACGGGCGGTGTGACCACAACCAAGACGATCTCCTTCTATACCGGAGCCGCGCCCGCGCCTGTCGCCGGCACTACCTTTGTCGATCTCGCCACCGCGACGGTTGGAAGCCTTTTAACCACCATTGACGGTCTTACAGGCAATGTTTCGCCATCACCGGCATCCAGCGTGTCGAGCACCGGCGCAATCACCTTGAATACGGGCACGGCAAGTGACTTCAGCCTCGCCGCAGGTTCTTCCGCATCGGCTGTCGCAGCATTTCAAGCGCTGGGCTTCTCGGGCACCGTTGTCGGGATGCGTGCGGGCGGCGGGACAGCCGGTACCGGCGTCGTCATTGGCAGCGACAATCAAGCCTTCCTGGATGAGTCGATAAGCGGAGGCGCGAGGACCGTGTATGACGGCAACGGCGCTCCAGTCAGCCTGCAGTTCCGCTGGGCCAAGGTTGAATCGTCCACCATGGGTGGGACGGATACCTGGAATCTATTCTACCAGGTCAATTCCAACGCGACCGGAAACACCGTTGCCTGGCAGAACGTCGGAACGGACTTCAAGTTTGGTCCGAACGGGCAGATGCAGCCGGTGGTCAGTCAGATCACGCTGGCCGGGCTTACCGTGGATGGTACCAGCCTGGGTAACGTCACAATGGCATTTGGCACCGGCGGACTAACGTCGTTTGCGGACACCAATGGCAACGTGCAAGTGAACCAACTGCAGCAGGACGGTTACGCCGCGGGTCAACTGCAAAGCGTATCGGTCAGCGACGAGGGACGTGTTGTCGGCACCTACTCGAACGGCCGCACCATCGATCTCGCGGAGGTCTCTATTGCCACCTTCAACGGCGCTAACTTCCTGAAGCGTGTCGACGGCGGCGCTTTTGAAGTGACCAACGAATCCGGAGACGCGCTCTATGGAAAAGGCGGGAGTATTTCGGGCTCGTCGCTCGAATCTTCGAACACTGATATCGCTGACGAATTCACAAAATTGATCGTGACGCAGCAGGCCTATTCGGCGAACACCAAGGTGATCACGACAACGAACACGATGGTCCAGGATCTCCTGAACGTGATGCGGTAATTGACACCGGCGCGCGCGTAACCGCTTGAGAGGAACTTGTCATGAGTCTGAATGACGCCCTCGCCATCGCCATGTCCGGCCTCCGCGCCAACCAGGCGGCGATGTCGCTGGTCTCATCGAACGTCGCCAATGCGGAAACGCCCGGCTATGTTCGCAAGACGCTCGACCAGGTCACGTCCTATGCCGGTGCACATGGCAGCAACGTCGTCGTCGCCGGGATCAATCGTGAACTCGATCAATATATCCAGGCGCAGTTGCGCACGGAAACGTCGGGCGCGTCGTATGCCTCGCTTCGCTCAAACGTTCTGCAGCAACTGCAAAGCCTCTATGGAGATCCGGGTTCAATCGGAACGCTGGAGAGCGCATTTAACAACCTCACGACGGCGCTGCAGGCGCTCACCACCAGCGCTGACAGCCAGTCGGCCCGAATAGGCGTTCTCAACGCGGCGTCGACGCTCACGCAACAACTGAACTCGATGACGCAAGGTATTCAAACCTTGCGCGGCACCGCAGAGACCGGCATCAAGGACTCGGTCACGACGGCGAACAATCTGCTCAAGCAGATAGCGTCAATCAACAACCAATTGAAGGCTAATCCATCCGGCGGCACGTCTACCGATGCGTCGACCGCCGCATTGCTCGATCAACGTGACCAGTATGTGAATCAGCTGTCCGAGCTGATGGACATCCGTGTCACGACCAATGGCGCCAACCAGGTCACGGTTTTTACCGGCTCGGGCATCCAGCTCGTGGGTAACGAAGCCGCGACCCTGTCGTTCAATGCTCAGGCCACCGTTGGTGCAAATACGACTTGGAGCAGCGATCCCAATCAGAGCCAGCTTGGCTCCGTCATACTTGAGTTTCCGGGCAGTGGCGCGTCGATCGATCTCACGGCTACCGGTGCGATCAAATCGGGCAAGATCGCGGCTTATACCGAGCTGCGAGACAAGACGTTAGTCACGGCACAGAACCAGCTCGACCAGTTTGCTGCGTCGCTGTCGAGCGCGTTGTCCGATCAAACAACAGCGGGCACCCCGATAACGGGCTCGCCAGTCCCCGCCGGAACGCCTTCGGGGTTTGCGCTCGATGTCTCGGGCATGAAATCCGGCAACGTCATTCATCTCACTTATACCGATGCGGCGACCAATCAACAGCGCCAAATCTCCCTCGTGCGGGTTGATGACCCCCGCGTGCTGCCGCTGTCGAACGATGTGACGGCGGACCCGAATGATCAGGTGATCGGGATCGATTTCTCCGGGTCGTTCTCGTCGGTGCTCGATCAGCTCAACGCGGCTCTTGGTGGCAACGTCACGTTCAGCGGGACAAGCACATCGCTGAGCGTTCTGAGCAATCCCGCTTTCGCCCGGATCGATAGCGCCTCGGTTACGGTCACCAAGGGCACGAACGCCTTGAGCGATGGCAGCCCGCAGATCGATCTCTTCACTGACAGCGGTTCACCTTACAGCGGTGCGATCAGCGCGTCGGGATCTCAGATAACGGGTCTTGCGGGACGCCTGACGGTCAACAGCGCGCTGATCAATGATCCTGCCAAGCTCGTAACCTACGGGAGTTCGACGCCCGCAGGGGACACCACACGGCCCTCGTTCATCCTCAATCAGCTGAGCAACGCGACTTACACGTTTGGTGCGCAGAGCGGGGTTGGTAGTGCGAGCGCGCCGTTCAAGGGCACGCTGCTCAGCTTCATGCGACAGTTCACCAGTCAGCAGGGGGCAGATGCCGACGCTGCGAAGCAGCTTGCTGATGGTCAGAACGTCGTGCTCAGCACGCTCCAGCAGAAGATGTCGACGTCCTCGGGCGTGAACATGGATGAAGAGATGGCGCATCTCTTGTCGTTACAGAACGCTTATTCGGCAAACGCGCGCGTGATGTCGGCGGTCAACGACATGTACAAGACCCTGATGCAGGTATTCTGAGGCAGCCATGACAATATCCGGGGTTAGTCAACGCACATCCTATATCGGCTCGGGCATTCTCGATTTGCGCAGTCAGCTTGATACGCTGACGCAGCAGCTCGCGTCCGGCAAGATTTCCAATACTTACGCTGGACAGGGGAGTGGCCGCAGCCTTGCGATCGCGCTGCGCGCGCAGATCACAGGGATAGGAGCCTATTCCGATACTGCGACCAATCTGAACACGCGCATTGGTGTCGTCAACCTTTCACTGCAGCAACTGGTGAAGATCGGGTCGGAAGTGAAGGGCGCCGCCGTCAGCGCAAGCACGGATCTCGACGATGCGGGCCATACCTCCGGCCAGAAGACTGCATTGCTCGACTTCACCGATTCAGTCGACATGCTCAACGCGAAGTCAGGCGATCGCTATCTGTTTTCCGGCCGTGCTACCGATACCGCGCCCGTGGCGTCGGCCGATGAGATCATGAACGGTCGCGGCGCGCAGGTCGCCGGACTGAAGCAGGTCATCGCCGAGCGAAAGATCGCTGATCTCGGTGTCAATCAGAATGGCCGCGTCGGCAATGCCGTTGGCACGCCGGCAACATCAGTTGTTCTCAGCGAGGAGGACGCAACACCGGCTCCTCCGCAGCAGGCGCAGCCGTTCGGGATCAAGCTAACCGGCGTATCCACAAATATAACGGGCGCTACCGTCACCCAGCCCGTCGACCTGCCCGCGACCGTTCCGCCGGCGCCGCCGGCAACGCCGGTGCAGAAGTCCATGTCGGTCGATCTTGGCGCGACCAATCCGAAGCCCGGCGACCAGGTCAAGTTCACCTTCACCATGCCGGACGGCACCAAAGAAGATATTGTCATGACGGCGTCGAACACCACGCCGCTCGCCGCCAACAGCTTCCTGATTGGGGCCGATCCCACCGCGACCGCGGCCAACCTGAACACGGCGCTCGGGACCTCGATGAAGAATCTGGCGAACGGTCCGATGGTGGCAGCGTCTGCGATGGAGGCCGGTGATAACTTTTTCGATCAACCTCCGCTGCGCGTCGGCACGACGCCGCTTGCCTCGGCCACGACGCTTGTGGCCGGCACTGCCGACAACACCGTGATTTGGTACAACGGCGAACAGAATACTGCTGCGAACGGTTCGGCGCGCGGATCGGCGGTAGCCCAGATCGATACATCCATCACGGTGCAGTATGGCGCCAGAGCCGACGAACCCGCATTGCGTTCGCAACTGCAGACGGTGGCAGTATTCGCGGCTGTGACCACATCGGCGACGGACCCCTATGCCAATGCCCAGGTCACCGCGCTCAACCAGCGCGTCGCGAACAGTTTGGCAACCGTCCCGGGGACCCAGACGATTGAAGATATTCAGGCGGACTTCGCCGGCGCGCAGGGCTCGATCAAAGCGGCCACCGATCGGCAAGTTCAAACCAAGGCGATGGCGCAAACGATGCTGGATTCCATCGAAGGCATCAATGACGACGAAGTCGCGACCAAGATCCTGGCACTGCAGACGGCGCTGCAGGCGTCTTATCAAACGACATCGATGCTTTACCAGATGAGCCTCGTCAAATTCCTCTAACTGCAGGCTTTCGGCAGGGCCGGCACGCGTGTCGTGAAACTGTAATATCGCGTCTTTAGTGTCGTGACATTCGTCGGCGTGGGGATGGATCTGCTGGCGTCCAACTTGAATCGTCAGCAGCCAGTGTCTTTCCGAAGCTTCTACTGCTGATCGGGCAGTGAAAATGCTTCAGTCGGCCGATACGGCGGTTAGGTTACACCATAATTTGCAGCGTTGCTGGCTCAGTTATGTCGCCCCTTGGGCTATTGGACTTGCGCTGACCGGCATGATGCCGGCTGGACGACCGGTTCTGGCGCAGTCAGGGAGCGAGACAGTCGTCGATTTTTCGATCCCGTCGCAGCCGCTGGCCTCGGCGCTCGGCCGCTACGGCGATGCAACGGGCAATGAGGCGCTTTACGAAGGAGGCCTCGCGGACGGGCGACTCTCGGCCGACGTGCAAGGGCGGTTGACGCCGGCCGAGGCCTTGCAGCGCCTCCTGGCAGGGACCGGCCTCGTTGCCCGCTTCGTCGCCGAAGGCACCTTCGTCCTCGCGCCCGCGCCGCAGCACAAATCGAAGCAAGCGATGCCGGCTGCGCATCAACGCTATTATGCGCTTATCCAGGAGGATGTGCTCGACACCTTGTGCAGGCTGCGCGAAGCGCGGCCTAATCACTACCGTCTTGTTACCGTGTTCTGGATTGCGCAAAGCGGCGCTGTTGAAGATCTCTTGCGCGTCGGCACGTCGGGAAGTGCGAGTACCGATCAACTGATCGATCAGACATTGCGCGGGCTGAAATTCAGAGAACCGCCGCCAGCCGATTTCGTACAGCCGGTTCGTCTGTTGTTCGTGCCGCAAGGCCCTGGCGTGAATTCGGGCTGCGCAACCGCAGACGCTCGCCTGCGCGCTCATGGAGCCGCGCCGTGACCGAGACCGCCTTGGCGATCATGCGCAGGCTGTTTATCGACGGCTATGACGATCTGAAAAAGCGACTGACCCTGCGCCTGGGCTCGGCCGACCTCGCGGGCGAGGCCATGCATGATACGTGGTTGCGTCTGGCACGGCTGGAGCCGGCCGGCGCGGTCCAACGTCCCGAGCATTATCTTTTTCGCGCCGCCTTGAATGCGGCCGACGATCGACGCCGCCGCGAGAAGCGCCACAGCCGCAACGTCGAGCTGGATGACGCTTTGGAGATTCCAGACGGGCAGCCGACGGCGGAGGAGGAGCTGATCGCCCGATCGGAGCTTGCGGCGTTCGAGACGATCATGGCAGAACTTCCGCCGCGTCGGCGCGCGATTTTTCTGGCGGCGCGTGTCGGCAATGTCCCTCGCCAGGTCATTGCCGACCAGATGAGGATTTCGCGACGACTGGTTGCCAGAGAGCTGATGCTGGCGCACAAGCACTGTCTGTCGCGCTGGAAAGAGTTGATGGAATAGCGTTGCCGTTTCGGCCTCCCAGAACCGTCTTAGTATAGAGAACTATGAAGATTGCGAGCCGTATCCTCGGGCGTCGTGCGGAGAGAAGCGCGGTAGTGCGATGAGCAAAGAGCATGGCCAAGGGCCAGATCTCAGCCGCATCGAGCATGAAGCTGTCGGTTGGGTCCAAAAGATCACGTCTGGTGAAGCGACGCCGGAGGAATTGCAGGCGGCGCTGCGCTGGCGTACGCAGAGCCCGCTTCATGCCAAGTCCTATGCGGACGCGGAACGCGTTTGGAGCAGGATGGGCGTAGTTGGCCGTGCGCAGCACGGCCGCGACATGGACTTTATGGGTCCCCTGAAGGAGTTCGGGCAGCGCAAAGCGGCGATGAACCGTCGTATGATGTTGGGTGGCGGCGCGGCCGTGATTGGGATAGCGGCCGTCTACGGCGTGATGAATCCGCCGCTTGGTCTGTGGCCATCGCTTTCGGAACTGCGGGCCGATTTTCGCACCGGCACCGGCCAACAACAGACGATCCGCTTCGTTGAGGCCGTCGCGATCGACCTGAATACACAGACAAGTCTTGCGATCCGTCCGGCGACCGCGCAGGAGGATTGCATCGAGTTGCTTGCCGGGGAAGCATCGTTTGCGACGCAGGGTCGTCTGGCGCGGTCGCTGGCCGTGTTTGCCGCAAATGGCAAGACGGTGAGTGATTCCGGCCGGTTTGATGTCCGCCACATTGCGACCAGCGATCATGCCGTGGTCAACGTGACTTGTTTCGAGGGCCAATTGCGGATCGAATTTCGCGATGATGTCGCTGAGCTTCGTCCGGGACAACGGGTCCGGTATGACGGCGTCGGCTTGAGCGAGATCGGTACGGTCGATCTGGCGGTCGAATCGGAATGGCGGCGGGGCATTGTCGAGTTCCGCAGCACACCGCTTGCGGATGCGGTCGAGGAAATGAACCGATATCGGCCGGGCCGCATCATCCTCGTGAACCCTGCGCTAGGGCGAAGACTGCTTAGCGGCCGCTTCCGGATCGACCAGATGGAACGGGTGTTGCTGCAGCTCGAGCACACTTTTCAGGCGAAGCTTCAACGCCTTCCAGGCGGAATCGTCCTGCTGAGCTGACCACTCCGCATTTTTTTAAGAATTTCTTCCCCCGACGTTGCTCAACCTGCGGGGTCACTCAGTCTCCCTCAATGAGAGCCAATTTTGCCGAGGCGGCAGCGTCATCGCGCTGCTGCGTCGGTCGTCCATTGTCGGCTGAAGGAATCGCCCGATGTCCGCCCTAGCAGTTTCCTCCATCAACACAATGCGTTGCAGGGCTCGTTACGCCGCCCTTCTCGCCGGGGTGAGTATTGCGGCCCTTGTCCTGTCCAGCCCGCATGCGGCAGCTCGTCCCCTTGGTGGTTCGGCGCCGACCCCATCTGCGGCGGCAATCGCCGCGGCACAATCGGCGGCACAGGAAGCAGCACAAGCGGCGCAGTCCGCCGGCAATTCGCTGAACCGCACGGCGCTGGCGATCCAGGCACAGCAGGCCGTTCAGCAGGCGGCGCGAGACGCGGCAAGGGCGGCGCTGCAGGCGACGCCGGATAGCGTGCCGAATGGTTTGCGGCCGGGCGGTTTGCAAATTGGGGCTGGCGTCGTCGGCCCCGACGGCAGCGTGAACCGGAACCTCTGGAGAGGCGCTGACCTTCCGACCGAGTTTACCAATGGCGATCGCGTCAACGTCGACATCAAGCAACGCGAGCAGAGGGCAATCCTGAGCTGGGATACCTTCAACGTGGGCGGCCGGACGGATCTACGCTTCGACCAGCAGGGCAATCGCGACTGGGTTGCGCTGAACCGCGTCCTCAGTGCGGATGCGCGGCCGAGCCAGATCCTCGGCAGCATCAAGGCCGACGGCTCGGTCTATGTCATCAACCAAAATGGAATCATCTTCGGTGGCGGCTCGCAGGTGAATGTCGGCGCGCTGATCGCCTCGACCGCTCACATCACCGACACTCAGTTTCTGAACAGCGGCATCTATTCGACGAAGCCGTCGGACAGCAGCCCCTATCAGCCGAGCTTCATTAATGCCGGCGGCTTGATCAAGGTGGAGGCTGGGGCGCAGATCAAGACCCATGCGCCGCAAAAGGCGGAGCAGGGCGGCGGTTTTGTGCTCTTCCTGGGCACGGAGGTCGACAATGCGGGATCGATCTCGACGCCGAAGGGGCAAACGCAGTTTGCTGCCGGCGACAACTTCATCCTCAGGCCTGGTTACGGCACCGATGCGAACCAGTCTTCGACGACGAACGGCAACGAGATCGTGCCGCTCCTGAATGGCGCGAGCGCAAGCGGGCTGGTGCGGAATTCCGGGGTCGTTTTCAGCCAGCAGGGCGATATCACGCTTGCGGGGCACACCATCGAGCAGAATGGCCTCCTGATGTCAACCACCTCGGTCGACACGCGCGGTACGATCCATCTTCTGAACTCGGTGTCAGATACGAAAGGCAGCGTTACCCTCGGTGCTGGCAGCGTGACGACAATCCTGCCGGAGCTGACGAGCGATGCCACCGCGCTGAACGGCAAGCGTGATGCCCTGATCGCGGCCTCGGGTGACCTCAAGCACCGTCCGATCGCGAACGCCCAGTTCGACAACCTCTCCACCATGGATGACCGGCTCGACCAGTCGCGCGTGGAAATCGTCACCGGCGGCAGTGCTGTGTTCAAGGGCGGTTCGATCACCCAGGCGCAAGGCGGGCAGATCGTCGTGGAGGCGCCAAAGGCGCGCATCTTCGTCGAAAGCAACGCCGTGCTCGATGTCTCCGGCACGCGCGGCGTCCTGCTGCCAATGTCTGCCAACAACATCGAGGTCAACATCCAGGGCAATGAGCTGCGCGACTCGCCGGTGAACCGCGAAAGCAGCAGCCTGAAAAACGCCAACGTCTGGATCGATCTGCGTGATCTCGTTCTGGTGCCGGCCGGGACCGGCGGCTACGAGAACGATCGCTACTACACGCCAGGCGGGTTGTTGGAGGTTTCCGGATATCTCGGCAACACCGCGCACAAGATCGGCGAGTGGACCGCCGTTGGCGGCACTATCACGCTCTCCGCCAAGGAGGTCGTCGCGCAACAGCACGCGATCTTCGACGTCTCCGGCGGCTCGGTTACCTACGAAGGTGGCTATATCACGACATCGAATTTCCTCGGCGCCGACGGCCGCATGTACAACATCAACAATGCGCGCGGAGATATGCAGTTCTTGGGTCTGGGTGAGGGCTTCATCCGCGATCACGAGCATTGGAACGTTAAGGAGGTATGGGCCAGCCCGTTCGGAAAGGGCCGCACGAGCCGCCGCTGGGAGGACGGTTACACGGTTGGCCGCGATGCCGGCCATCTGGTGTTGTCGACGCCGACCTCGATCTTCGAAGGCGACATCCTCGCCGGCGTGGTCACGGGCGAGCGGCAAACCGGCAAGCGACCGTCGGGAGCGAGTGACGGCTACAAGCTCGGCCAGAACGTGGTCGCGCAGGCCGGTTCGCTCGAACTTGACAAATATACGCCGGTCGAAGGTCGCGACGCCTACGTCACCGAGGTGATCCTCGGCCGGATCTTGCCGAGCGCGAACACGGTCAAGCCTGGCGATAGCCTGCCGTCAGATCGCGCCAACACCGCATGGTTCGATGCTGCGCATCTGAATGCGCAGGGGTTGGGCGGCCTGGAGATCAGGACGCGTGACAGCATCACGGTCGATGCGCCGCTGGCGCTGGCGGACGGCGGCGTGCTGTCCTTCACCGCGCCGGTCATCGACTTCAAGGCCGATGTCACCGCGCATGGGGGCAGCATCAGCACGGGCAACGTGCTGCAGCGGACGAATACGGCGCTGACACTGGATGGCCTCGCCGCCGTCACCTTGCGTGCGGGCGTCACGCTCGATGTCAGCGGACAGTGGAGCAACGGTCTCCTGGATCGAACAACGTTGCGGCTCGCGTCTATCGATGGCGGATCTGTCTCGCTGCAATCGTCGCAAAGCGTCATCATGGAATCCGGCAGCGTGATCGACGTGTCGTCGGGCGCCGCGATCCTGACCGACGGAAAAACCAAGGGCGGCAAGGGCGGCAATGTCACCGTCCTGGCCAATGCCAATGCAAATTCGACGACCACGGGCGTGGGCAAGTTGGTGCTCGATGGCGAGTTCCGCGGCTATGGAGTGGAAGGCGGCGGCAGGCTCAGCGTCGGAGGAGCAGCCGTGCTTATCGCCAATAATGACGCCGCGCTTGAAGCCGGGCAGATTCTCCTGAAGCCCGACTTTTTCAAGAAGGGCTTCTCGCAGTACGAAATCAAGGGAACCATCACCAACAGCGGCGGTGTGACGGTCGCAGACGGCACCGTGCTTGATGTGGAGATGCCGGTCTACCGCTTCACCGACGCGGCTTACGCCACGTCCACCGGCGCCGATCCCGCTGCTGCGCTGGAAATCTGGACGCCGCCGCTTTATCTCGAAAACATCAGGACAGCGAGCTTCGCCCAGCGCAAAGGGGCAAGCCTCGCATTTTCCGATGTGGGGTACGTATCCGTCGGGACGGGTTCGCTCATCGAGGTCGATCCCGGCCAGTCCATTGCCATTTCGGCGCTCGGGCAGGTCACGATTGATGGACGGCTCAATGCCTGGGGTGGTGCAATCAGCCTCAATAGCGGCGTAAGCGAAAACGTGGGCATTGTTTTTGTGCCGGGGCGCTCGATCTGGATCGGCGATAACGCGGTGCTCGACGTCGCCGCGCGCGCGGTCACCGGGGTCGATCGTAGCGGTCGCACGTTTGCGCAAGTTCCGAATGGCGGCTCGATCAAGATCGGCATCGAGACGCTAACGCCGAACCGCGATGGCGAGCTGGACACGATCAGCGGAGCCCTGGTGATCATACGTCCAGGCGCGGTCCTCGATGTCTCGGGCATCAGTGCGACAATCGATCTTGCGTCGGGCGGCAATCCGCTATTGCGCTCCGATGTCGGGACATTGCCCAGCAGCGGCGGGTCGATCATGCTCGCCTCGACCACGGGCCTTATGCTCGATGGCGAGATGCGCGCCGCATCAGGTGGTGCGGGGGCCACCGGTGGCAGCCTCGACGTGATCCTCGAAACAACGAGTTATTTGAAGACAGATATTCAAGCGATCAAGCAGCCACGCATCTTCACCGTGACGCAGGCGCGCCAGTACTCAGGCTTGCGGGCCGATCTCAAGCCAGGCGAACAGGATGCGTCGCTTGGCTACGCACGCGCGCGGCTGAGCGTCGAGCAGGTCGCAGCCGGAGGCTTCGACAATCTCTCGCTCTGGAGTTCCGACGTCATACAGTTCGAGGGCGATGTCTCGCTGCAGATGGGCCAGAGGCTCGCCTTGCAGCGCGGCGTCATCGCTGTGGCGGATACGACGCCGGAGGCGCGGATCTCTCTTGCGGCGCCCGTGGTGTCCATGGGTTTGGGCGTCGGCTCCGTGCCCAGTTCAGGAAGTGACGCGAGGGCAGGAATTATCAATCCCCGTCTTTTCGCTCTCGCGCCAACGCAGAGATATGCCGGCCGGCTGACGGTGGAAGCAGACCTGATCGATGTCGGCGCGGTCCAGTTTGGCGCATCCGGCACTTATGACTTCGCGATCGATTCCAGCGGTCCACTTCCTGTGATGGTCTCAGCCCCGCTCGACGTCGCAGGTTTCGCGGACGTTCATCTCCTCAGCCGCGGCGATATCCGTTTCCGCGGCGGCTCATTCACCAGCGCGGGTAATCTGACTTTCACGGCGGCGCAGCTCTATCCCGTCACCGGCGCGACCGCGATGATCATGGCAGGTGCTGTCTGGGACGGATCTTATGCCAGATCGCGGCCAGACAGCGTTCTCGCCATCCGCAGCAACGGCACGTCTGCGCAGATGCCATCGTCCGTGTTTGGCAAGCTTCAACTTGTTGGCGGCGTCATCGACCAGGGCGGCGTTCTTCGCGCACCACTCGGCACCATCCAAATGGGTGACCCGTATAGAGGTAGCGGCCGCGTGATCCTGCGGGACGGCAGCATCACCTCGGTCAGCGCGGCGGGCCTTGTCATTCCCTACGGCGGCACCGTGGATGGTGTCAAATACATCTATAATGGCGCTGAATTGACGCTTCCCGACCTGATGACTCTCAACGCCATGGGCCGGATCGAGATCACATCGGACAAGTTTGAGGCAGCGCCCGGTGCGGTGCTTGATCTTACCGGTGGTGGCGAACTGGCCGGCGCGGGCTTCATGGCTGGCCGCGGCGGCTCGGTCGATGTCCTCAAGACGCCGCTCTTGAGCGCCAATCCCGCCTTCAGTTACAGCGCGGCGGGCAACAAGGTCTATGCCATCATACCCGGTTACGCCCCGGGTTATGCGCCCGTCGTCCAGGAAAAGGGAGCAGGCGATCCGGCCATCGGCCAGCAGATCACCATTCCGTCGGGCATTCCCGGACTTCCGGCCGGCACTTACACCTTGCTGCCTTCAACCTATGCACTCATGCCCGGCGCCTACCGCGTCGAGATCGGCGGCGGTCTGCCACGCGACAACGGCGCGGCCCCGCTTGGCAATGGCTCCTATGTTGCAAGTGCCCATCTCGGTGTCGCGAATACGGCGATCCGCTCCGTCCTGCCGAACCAGGTCATAGTCACGCCCGAAAAGACGGTGCGCACGCATTCCCAGTACAATGCGGCGAGCTACAGCACCTTCGCACTGGAGACCGCGGCCCGCTTCGGCACCACGCGGGCGCGCCTGCCCATCGATGGCAAGCAACTCGTGCTCTCCTTCGAGGAGGCCGGCGATGTGCTCGACTTCAAGGGCACCGCCCGGTTCGCGCCGGGCGAAGGCGGCTATGCCGGCACCCTGCTGGTCCAGAGCATCAAGCCACTGGAAATCAAGGCATCTGGCGCCGCGGCCACTGCGGGCATGGCGGCGCTCGATGCGGAGGACCTTTCGCGCTTCAACGCCGGAACTCTGCTCGTCGGAGCGGAGTATTGGGCGAACCGGGGCTTTATCACTCTTCAACAAAACAGTTTCGGCAGCAGCGATGCGATCACGGTGCGGTCTGGCGCCGAGCTTGAGGCGGGCCAGATCCTCCTGGCTGGCAATGCGGTCTCGGTCGAAGATGGAGCTGTCCTCGACACGACCCGCAGCGCCTTTGTGGTGCCCGACTCGACACTTGGTTACGTCTTTGCGAACGGCAACTCCCCAGACAACGTGCCATTCGGTTCTGTGCTTGTGGTCGCGAACGGATGGTTCAATCTGTTGCCGGCGGTGGTTCCGAGGAATGCGCGGCCGAGCACATTGACGGTGGTAGACGGTGCCATCCTGCGCACGCGCGGGACCATCGGATTTATCGCCTCCGATCGACTCTCGCTTGGACAAGCGCAGCTCAACACACGCTATCTCGCATTGAGTCTGCCGGCCGTTAACGTGGGAACGGAAGCTTCGCTTGCCGCCGCAGAAGCGGCGGGTGTGCTCGGTACCGGCTGGAATCTGACGCAGACAACGTTGGACCGCCTGCTCAATCCTGCCACGACGAACCTTGCGGCGCTCGAGCGGCTGTCGATATCGGTGCGTGATGCGATCAAGTTCTATGGCGATGTCGCACTCGATGCGCGCAGTCGGGCCGGCGATTCCGTGGAGACCATGGTCGTACTCAATACGCCGGCGATCTACGGTTGGGGCGATAGTACATCCGCCATCCTCGCCGCCGACACGCTGATCTGGAACGGTGTCGCAAGCGGCGATGGGTCAGTGCAGAATCCTTTTGCCAGCCTGAAGCCGCCGGCCGTACAGCCGAACGGCGCCGGCACCGGATCCGGCCGGCTTACCTTCCAGGCGCGCGAAATCCACTTCGGCTATGATCCGCTGGCGCGCAGCCAGAGCAGCGCCGAGCTTGAGCGGCTGGCGCTCGGCTTCTCGAGCGTGGACCTCGTCGCCAGCGAGAAGATTACCGCCAATAATCGCGGCAGCGTGTCGGTCTATCACACCGGCACGGATGCGGCGTCCTATAGCGGCGGCAACCTCATTATTTCGACATCGCTCTTCACCGCCGACAGCGGCGCCATGATCGACATCCGCGCCGGCGGCTCGATCACGGTCAATGCCGGGGGCAAGACCATCGATCCGTCGGCGCGCAGCGATCTCGGCGGCGAGATACGCCTGCAGGGTACTGCCATCGCGCTCGACACGACGGTCGCTGTGCCGAGCGGGCGCCTGGTCATGGCAGCGCAGGACGACATCGTGCTCGGCAACGGCGCGCTCATCGATCTCGCCGGCCGCGCGATCTCCTTTTACGAGGTGACGAAATACAGTTGGGGCGGGACCCTGGAGATCGAAAGCCGCGCTGGCAGCATCATCCAGGCTGCGGGCTCTGTCATCGATGTGTCGGCCAGCAACAACGACGCGGGGGCGATCAAGGCGTCTGCAGTCGGCGGCACGGCAACATTCGGCGGCACATTGCGCGGTGGGAGCAGCGGCGGCTCGAGCGCGGGCAGCTTCTCGCTTGCTGCGAACACCATCGCCGATTTTGCAAGCCTCAATACCAAGCTCAACGCGAGCAGCTTCTTGGGCACACGCAGCTTCACTGCCAAGAGCGGTGATCTTGTCATCGGCGACGAGGTGAAGGCGCGCATCGTCGATATTTCGGCCGATGGCGGCAGCCTGATCGTGAACGGCAGGATCGATGCGAGCGGCAACAAGGTCGGCACCATCCGCCTTTCTGCACGCGATAATCTCACGCTGACATCGAATGCCGTTCTCGACGCGCATGGCAGCGTGCTGCAAACCGACAGCTACGGCGCGGCGATCGAAGCCTCCAATCGCGGCTCGATCGAGCTGACAGCAAAGAACGGCGCCGTCACGCTGGCGGGTGGCTCGACGATCGACATGCGTTCGGCCGATGGCGTGTCTCGCGGCAGGCTCGAGATCAACGCGCCGCGTGTGGGCGGGGACGGTATCGCGATCAACGCGGCAAGCCATATCAACATTCTCGGCGCAGCCAGCATCGCCGTGAATGGTTTCCGCAACTACACGCCCTTGGATGGCATCATCAATCAGGCGTTTCTCGATGGCATCCATGCTGACAACGCGGCGTTCATCGACGCGGCAAGCGTGAATGGCGCGTTGCAGGCGCAGCTTGCCGGGCTGAAAGGCTATGGTCCGCGTTCCATCTGCGTCCTGGCGTCGAGATCACAAGTGAAGGCGATCTTGTGACGAGTGGCGATCTCGATCTCTCGGACTATCGCTACGGCGCCGCGGCGGACGCCAACATTCGCGGTTCAGGTGAGCCCGGCGTCCTCGTCGTGCGGGCTGGCGGCAATTTTACGGTCAACGGCAGCATCAATGACGGCTTCGCGCCGCCGCCGCCCACGCCAGACGATTACAACTGGGCAGACGGCCGCGAGGGACGAATGTGGGCCGTATCGGAGATGCTTGCGCCAGGGTCCCTGTCCTGGTCCATGCGTTTCGTTTCGGGGGCCGATCTCGCCGCGAGCGACACACGGGCGGTCAAGCCTATCCGTTCGCTCGGCCAGGGCGGCGACCTTGTCCTCGATGATCGGCATAGTGCCGGGGATTGGATCCTGGAAGCGATGAGTGTGGTGCGTACCGGCACCGGCTATCTCGATCTCATCGCCGGCGGCGATTACCGGCATGCCTCTCTCTTTGGTGTCTACACCGCCGGCACGGCTCTACCTGAAACTCAAAACCATACTGGCCTATGGCTCACCGCAGGGGGCGGCGACGTGCGCGTTGAGGCCGGCGGCACCATGGCCGGCTACAACTATATGTCCGACCTGAACACGAACCAGAGTCGCATCAATGAATGGCTGCGCTGGCAAGATGGCGCGTGGGGCATCAATTTCGGCGCCTACGTTCCGGATTCCTGGGGGCTGAATCAAGTCGTGGGCTTTTCCGGCATCGGCGCGCTGGGTGGCGGCAATGTGAACGTGATCGCAGGTGGCGACGCCGGCGTCATGACGCCGCAGATTTTGGAAATTAGCCCGATCAACACGCTGTTCGAAACCAGGGCCTCCGCCTTGGTGGTCGCGATCGGCGGCGGCGGCTACCTCGATGCCAATGGTGTGCTGAGACAAACGGGCGGCGGCGATCTCGTGATGAATATCGGCGGCCGCCTAAATACGGCGCCGCTCTACTATGCGAACAACCCGGGCGGAGGCACGCTCGTCAATGTCCGGGGCGACGTGTCGGTCACCGCCTCCGCTATCGGTCTCGTGAGCGAAATGAGCTACGGCATTCCGCTGGGCTATACCGATCCGCGGCCGATCGACCCCATGCGTCCCTATAACTACTACGCCGATAGCGGTCTGTACCTGGCGCTGGGCGACAGTCGCGCCACGATCAATACGCGCGGCGACCTCGTCATCCTGTACGCCACCGATCCAGGCCTACCTGATCCGGCTGCTTCTCGTGGTCTTCTGCCGTCCACTGGTGGACCTGGCTTCTCGCTGTGGAGCAACCGCACTGCCGTGGACCTGTTCTCGGCGGGAGGATCGGTCGCGCCCATCACATCCAACGACTCAAGGGGCCCGCAGGACTACTACAGCTATTACACCGGGCGCCCGTATCCACCGGCTCTCGGCGTCGTGGCCGCCGGTGGTGATGTGCTGGTGTTTGGCCAGGCAAATCTGACGCCTTTGCCGAACGCGCGGCTTGATCTGTTGGCGCGCGATTCGATCTTTTACGGCTACAATCCCAGCTACCCAGAGGGCAATTATCTCGCCATCTTGGGAGACGGCGCGGATCAAAATCCGATGCGTTTCTATGCGGTGCACGGGGATATCACCAATTTCCACGTCGGATATATTCAACCGCCTACATTCGAAGTGCCGGCGACCCTCTACATCGGCGGGCCGGTGTGGATGCGTGCCGGGCGTGACATCATCGCTGCCGGTGGGGTCGACGATCCCAATAGCGATTGGCGTGACGAGGCCGGGGGCGGCCGGCTGATCATCCACAGCCGTGACGATGATATCTCGGTCATCCAGGCCGGCCGCGACATCATCTACGCGAATTTGCAGGTGTCAGGTCCTGGTGTGCTCGCGCTCACCGCGGGCCGCCACATCTATCAGGCGGATCAAGGCAGGTTGCAAAGCATCGCCCCTGCCGTGCCTGGTGATACGCGGCCCGGCGCCTCGATCGTGCTGCAGGCTGGCGTGGGCAGCAGCGGCCCGGACTATGCCGCGCTGATGCGCTATCTCGATCCGGCCAATCTTGCGATGTCAGGCACGCCGCTCGCCGAGCAGCAGGGCAAAGTCGCCAAGACCTATGAGAACGAACTTGTTGCGTGGCTGAAAAAGCAGCGCGGCTTTGCCGGCAGGGATGAGGACGCGCTGAGCTATTTCCAGACCTTGCCGCGCGATTTGCAGGCGGTGTTCCTGCGCACGGTCTTCTATAACGAACTGCGCCAGGGCGGCATCGAATACAACGATACGGAAAGTCCGCGTCATGGCAGCTATCTGCGCGGTCGCCAGTCGATCGCGACGCTTTTCCCTGACAGGGACGCGAATGGCAACCCGATCCGCTATCAGGGTGATATCACGCTGTTCGGCGGCTCGGGCGTCACGACCGAATTCGGCGGCGACATCCAGTTGCTTGCACCGGGCGGCAAAGTGGTGTTGGGCGTAGAAGGCGAGGTTCCCCCGAGCACGGCGGGGCTGGTCACGCAAGGCAAGGGCAATATCGAAATCTACAGCAAGGGCTCGATCCTGCTTGGTCTCTCGCGCATCATGACCACCTTGGGCGGCGACATTCTCGGCTGGTCGGCGGAGGGCGACATCAACGCCGGCAACGGCTCGAAGACGACCGTGATCTACACGCCGACGCGACGCCGCTATGATCCCTATGGCCATGTAGTGTTGAGTCCGACTGTGCCCTCGACCGGCGCAGGCATTGCCGCCATCGCCTCGGTGCCGGACATTCCGCCCGCCCGTGTCGACCTGATCGCGCCATTGGGCACGATCGACGTGGGCGAAGCCGGGATCCGTTCCTCCGGAAAGGTCAACGTTGCCGCTTTGCAAGTCGTCAATGCGGCGAATATCCAGGCGCAGGGCGGTGTCAGCGGCGTGCCGACCGTCCAGGCGCCGAATATTGGCGGCTTGACGCAAGCCTCGAACCTCGCCGGTGCGGCCCAACAGACCACCATGCCGACCCAGAACACCCCTTCCGGTCAGGCGTCGATCATCATCGTCGAGTTTCTCGGCTTTGGTGGCGGATCGGGTGAGGAAGAGCGTCCGGCTGAGCCAAAAAACAACAACCGGCAAAGCCGCTTGAACTATGACTCCGACAGCACAGTCCGCGTCCTCGGCAATGGCCCCATCAGCGCGGAGCAGACCAGCCTTCTGACGGACGACGAGAAAAAACTCGTCGCCGAAGGGGAGCAACGGAGGAGGCCGGATCTGGCAAACTGAGCAGACATGCAAGGACAGTCGCGCCCAGAGGATACAGTCCCGCGCCCGCATCTCGTGCTTCAGCGCGTGGATCATCCCTGCGAAGGACATAGCGATCGCATCAAAGCGAAGCCTCGAGTCGGATACTAGAGCATTTTCGGTTCTGATTGAATCAGAACCGAAGCTCTAGATTCTTGTTTTGACGCGTTTTCTTCACGCGAACCGGTATCCACTTCGCTCGAAAACGCTCTAAGGGAGAAACTCAATTTTCTTCTCGATCGCGAGAGCAGCCTCTAGCAAAATCTCGGCGACCTCTTGCTCTCGGCGCGGTCCGAGTCTGGTGCGAACGGCTGATACGGTGATCGCTGCGGCCGGCCGGCGATCGGGGGTCTTGATCCAGGTGGACAGCGATTTCGTTCCCTGCACCAGACCGGCCTCGCGCAGATTATAGCCTCTGCGCTTGGCCAAGGCGATTTGTGAAAGCACCGTCGCCACGCTGGTGCGATAACCGGCAAACCGCACTTCATTGGCAGTCACGATCTTGCGTGCGTCGGGCGTCGGCATCGCGGCAAGAATCGCAACACCTGCACTGCTGACGCCGAGCGGACGTCTGGCGCCGACTTCGATCGACAACACCTGGATCGGATAGGAGCCGATCCTGCGATCGATGCACAGCGTATCATTGCCGGTACGTACCGTCAGGAACAACGTGTCGCCGACCCGCTGCGAGGTTCGCGCCAGGATATTGTCCGCCGCGGCAAGCAGCGGCGAACGCGAGGGGCGCGCCAGCGCCAATTCCGGCACCTGTCCGCCGATCGCATAGCGGCAGGTCTTCTCGTGCCGTTCGACGATGCCTTCCTCGATCAGCACGTGAACGATCCGGTGCACCGTCGGCCGCGTCAGCCCGGTCGCCTGCACCACTTCGGTAAGCGGTACTCCGGTCTCCCTGCCAGCGGCGAGGATGCGCAAGACCATCAACGCGCGCCGGATCGCCTGGGCACCTTGCCTCGGTTCCGTGGTCACGGTTTGCTGTCCATAATGTGGACAGAATTGGCGCAAAGCCGTCGACAAGTAAAGCCCGCTCGCCGAATGATCTCGCATCTCATCGAGGCGTCGCCCAGACGACCCCGATCGGACACTCAACAAGAACAGGGTGGAGACCTCATCCGCCGCGGCTTTGGGAGGATGTCACATGAGGTTTCTCGCGGTTGCGGTCGCGGCCATCGCGGTGATGGTCATTGGACCGGTCGCAGCCCAGACATGGCCGGAGCGCAATGTCCGCTTGATCGTGCCATATCCCGCCGGCGGCAATGTCGACAGCGCTGCCCGCATCGTGGCTGACAAGCTGCAGCAACGGCTCGGGCAGGCCTTCATCGTGGAGAACAAGTCCGGCGCCGGTGGCCTGATCGCGGGCGAGGCGTTCGCGAAATCGGCGAAGGATGGCTACACGCTGTTCATCGGCGCCAACGGCCCGGTGCTGTTCGCTCCCGAGATCAATAAGCGCGAGGCCTATGTCTGGAAACGGGATTTCCTCCCGATCACGACCATCTCGATGACGCCCTTGGTGCTCGAGGTTCATCCATCCGTTCAGGCAAAGACGTTGAAGGAGTTTCTTGACCTGGCGCGCCGCGAGCCGGGCAAACTCACGATGGCCTCGCCGGGGGCGGGGACGACCAATCATTTGCTCAGCGAACTGGCGCAATCGGAACTCGGCCTGCAATGGGTCACAGTGCATTACCGCGGCAATGCGCCGGCGACCAATGATCTCATCGGTGGGCAGGTGCAGTTCGCGTTCGACCAGGTTTCCGTCGCGCTGCCCTTCGTCAAGAGCGGCGCGGTTCGTGTGCTTGCAGTCACCAGCGGACATCGCTTGGCCTCGATGCCCGACGTGCCGACCTTCGCCGAGCTCGGCTACAAGGATTTCGACGCGCAGACCTTCACCGGCCTGTTCGCGCCGGCCGGTACGCCGGATGCGATCGTGACGAAGCTGCACGACACCATGGCGGAGATCCTGAAGGATCCCGCGGTCGTCGAGAAATTCGACAAGCTCGGCGCCGAGGCCGTCACAATGTCACCTGCGGAGTTCACGGCCTATCTGACGCGCGAAGACGCCAAATGGATTCCCATCGTGCGCAAGGCGAACATCCGGGCCGATTGAGGCCCGTGCGCAGGCCAGTCAAGCTTCGAGGCAGCATGCAGATTGACCCCTCAGAACTCGGCGCCGAGCGCATCTATCGGCTGATGACCGGGATCGTCGTGCCACGGCCGATCGCCTGGGTGACCAGCATGTCGCGCAAAGGTGTGCTCAATCTCGCCCCCTTCAGCGCCTTCACCTTTGTCTCGCAGAAACCGCCGATGCTTGCCATCAGCGTTGGCCGCAAGGCCGGCGTCTACAAGGACACCGCGCATAATATTCTAGATACCGAAGAATACGTCATCCACATCGCCGACACGCCGCTGATGACGGCACTGCATGAGAGCTCGGTCGAGCATCCGCCCGAGGTGAGCGAGGTCGAACTGCTCAAGCTTGAGACCGTGCCGAGCGAACGCATCAAGGTGCCGCGGCTCGCCGCGCCTCCGGTCGCCATGGAATGCCGGTTTCGCCAATGTCTCGAATTCGGTGAGGCCCGCAGCCGGCTGATCGTCGGCGAGGTTCTGATGTTCCACCTCCGGGATGGTCTCGTGAACAACGGCAAGGTCGAAACCGAGGCGCTCGATCCGATTGCGCGCATCGCAGGCCCGCGTTATGCCCGGCTCGGAGAGATCGTCACCTTGCGCGCCGTGTTCCAGGCGCCGAAGTCGACCGATTGAGATCGCAATATCAGCAAGACAGACATGACCGAACAGTCCTCGCTTTCCGCAATCGGCACCTATACGACCGGCGAACGCGCCGCGATCATCTTCTCCTGCATGCTCGGCTTTGCGCTCGATCTCTACGACGTGCTCATCATGCCGTTCCTGATGAGCTCGATACAGTCGTCGCTCGGCATTTCGCTGGGCCAGGTCGCGAGCGTGACGAGTCTGACCTTGATCGGGTCAGTGATCGGCGGCGCACTATTCGGCTGGCTCGGCGACCGCATCGGCCGCAAGCAGGCGCTGCAGCTCACGCTCGGCGTGTTCGCCGCCGGATCGATCGCATCGGCGTTCGCCTGGGATTATTGGAGCCTGGCATTGCTCCGCTTCATCACCGGCGTCGGGCTCGGCGGCGAATGGGGTGCGGGCATGGTGCTGTTCAATGAGGCCTGGAACAAGGACCGCCGCGGTATCGGCAGCGCCTTCATCCAGGGCAGTGCGGTGGTCGCGAGCGCCGGCGCCTCGATCGTCGGAGTTTGGGCCACCACGTCGTTCAGCGTGGAATGGGGATGGCGCATTGCGCTCCTGACCGGCGGCTCGCCAATCCTGCTGATGATCTTCATCCGCTTCTTCATGCCGGAATCCAAGGCGTGGCTGCAGTTCGATCGTACGCGCAAAAGCGGCCTGGTCGAGAGCAAGGTCAAGACCACCAACACGATGCTTTTGATGTTCCAGGGCCGGTTGCTGCCGATCTCGCTGATGTGCCTGGCGTGGATGATGGCCTACATGTTCTGCTATTACGGCGTCGTCGTCTTCATGCCGACCCTGATGCAGAAGTCGCTCGCGGCGCCGCCCGAAGTCGTGCGCAACATCTCGGTGATCGCTTCCATCGTCGGCGGCTGCTCGTACATCAGCATGGGCCTGCTCAACGACGCCTTCGGCCGGCGGTTCGGCGCGCTGTTGCCGGGCCTCGCGTGGGGCGCGATGGCCTGCGGCCTCTATATCTTCGCGTATGACAGGTTCGCCGGCAGCCTGTTTGGCTTCCCAATGTTCTGGGTCTACATCGCCTTCGTGATCGGTAACTCGGCGCTCGGCGTGGTCGGCACCTGGCTGTCGGAAATCTATCCGATCGAGGTGCGTTCGACCGCGGTATCCTTCATCTACATGGCGGGGCGCGGTGTCGGCAGCTTGGCACCTGTGGTCGTTCCGCTGACGGCCGGCTGGTTCGGCGGCCAGCTTGCGCTCGGCATGATGGTCGTCGTGCCCGCCATCATCATCTTCCTGGCGATGACCCTATCCTTGCCCGAGACGCGCGGGCGCGAACTGGCTGCGGCCGCCGGCGCCCAGCGTAGCGGCCAGACAGCGTGAAACTCTCGTCGAAGGAAAGCGTGCGATGCGACTGTTGAGCTATCTCGTGAATGGCGAGCCACATTATGGTGTGGCTGATGACGATGGGGTCGTCGATCTGACGGTGCGGATCGGCGCTGAATTTCCCGATCTGAAATCACTGATCGCGCGCGACGGCCTTGCGTCGGCCCGGCGTGCTTCGGCCGGCCAGCGTCCCGATCATGCGCTGGACCAATTGACGCTGCTGCCGCCGGTACCGGCACCGGAAAAGCTCTGGTGCATCGGCGTGAACTACAAGGACCGCAACGCCGAATACAAGGACAACTCGGACCTGCCGAAATATCCGAGCCTGTTCGTGCGCAATCCATCGTCGGTGGTGGGATCGGGGCAGGGGATCGAGAAGCCGAAAGTCTCCGACCAGCTCGACTATGAGGGCGAGCTCGTCATCGTGATCGGCAAGCAGGGAAGGCACATCGCGCGCGACGACGCCTTCTCGCATATCTTCGGCATGACGCTGTGCAACGAGGGCAGCGTGCGAGACTGGCTGCATCACGGCAAGTTCAACGTCACGCAGGGCAAGAATTTCGATCGCTCCGGCAGCATCGGCCCCTGGATCGTGACGTCGGATGAATGCGATCCGCGGGGACCACACGACATCATCACCCGCGTCAATGGCGAGGTCAGACAGCAGGACAGCACCGAGCGGCTGATGTTCCCGTTCGATTTCCTGATCTCCTATCTCTCCACATTCGCGACCCTGAAGCCCGGCGACATGATCGCGACCGGCACACCGACGGGCGCCGGCGCCCGGTTCGATCCGCCGCGCTGGCTCAAACCCGGCGATGTGGTCGAGGTGGAGTCGTCGCGGATCGGCGTGCTGCGCAACTCGGTGGTTATGGAGCAATAGCGCCATGCTAGATCCTTCAATCATCCGGCGCCTCGCAGAGCGGCTTGACGAGGCCGAACGGACCAAGACGCTCACTACCATGTTCACGCGCGAGCATCCCGATCTCACGATCGAGGATGCCTATGCGATCCAGCGCGCCTGGACGCGTCTGCAGCTCGATCGTGGCCGCGTCATCAAGGGCCACAAGATCGGCCTGACCTCAAAAGCGATGCAGAACGCCGTCGGCATCGCTGAGCCCGATTATGGCGTGCTGTTCGCCGACATGTTCTATCCGGATGCGAGCGCGATTCCGTTCGATCGCTTCCATGCGCCGCGGATCGAGGTCGAGCTCGCCTTCGTGCTGAAGGCGCCGTTGCGCGGCCCGGACTGCTCCATCTTCGACGTGCTCAACGCCACCGACTACGTGACGCCCGCGCTCGAAATCCTCGAGACCCGCATGCATCGCGTCGATCCCGAGACTGGCCAGACCCGTAAGGTCATGGACACGATTTCGGACAATGCCGCCAATGCCGCGCTCGTGCTCGGCGGCCGTCCGTTCCGGCCGCTCGAGGCGGATCTGCGCTGGATCGGCGCGCTGCTGTTCCGCAATGGCCAGGTCGAGGAGACCGGGCTCGCCGCCGGCGTGCTCAACCATCCGGCCAACGGCATCGCGTGGCTCGCCAATCGCCTCGCACCGCATGACGAGCAATTGGGCGCCGGCGAAGTCGTGCTCGCCGGATCGTTCACGCGACCGGTTGATATCAGCCCCGGTGATACCTTCCATGCCGATTACGGATTGTTCGGCTCGGTGTCCTGCCAATTTGTCTGAACCAAACCAGCAGAGGGAAAGCGATGACTGGTCAAGCACGGCGCAGAAGCGTCCACATCGGCGGATTCAAGCATGCCAATCCGATCCCGAACGCTTCTCGCATCGGCAATCTCGTGATGTCCGGCGTTATCCTCGGCCGCGATCCCGCGACCGGAGCGATGCCGGAGAGCCTGGAAGCGCAATGCGCCAACATGTTCGCGCATATGAAAGCGACCATCGAGGCGGCTGGTGGCAGCACCGACGACATCATCAAGATGACGGTCTGGCTCAAGGACCGTTCGCAGCGCGGGCCTGTCAATGCCGAGTGGCTGAAGATGTTTCCCGACGAACACTCACGCCCGGCGCGTCATGCGCTGCCGATGGACATGGAAGGCGGCGCGCTGGTGCAGTGCGATTTCACCGCCGTGATTGACTAAGGAGTTTGCCGTGCCGACCTACTTGCCCTTCGATCCGAATCCGCGCCGGCCTTCGAAGCTGCCGCCGCCACAGACTGTCGACAGCCAGTTTCACGTGCTTGGGCCGCTGGAGAAATATCCGGTACGTCCGGGCGCTGCCTATCAGATGCCGACCGCAACCTGGGAGGCGGCGCTGCGGATGCACAAGGCGCTCGGGATCGAGCGCGGCGTGATCGTGCAGACCACGACCTATGGCGCGGACCACACGGTCGTGCTCGACGGTCTGGCGGCAATGGGCCCGAACTATCGCGGCTGCGCCAACGCGCTGGTGTTTGCCGAAGCTGATGATGCCTACCTCGCCAAGCTGCATGAGGCAGGAGTCCGCGGCGCGCGCTTCAGTTTTCGGCAGGAACTAGGGGCTGTGCTGTCGGACAAGGATTTTGCGCGGGCGATCGCGCGCATCCGCGAGCTCGGCTGGTACGTCAAGATTCAGCCGGAGAAGGACGGCATCATCTCCAGCGTCGAGAAGTATCAATCCCTCGACGTGCCGGTGCTGATCGATCACATGGCGCGTCCCGACCCGACCCGCGGCAAGAACGATCCGAATCTGCAGAAGATGCTTGAGCTGCTGTCGAAGGGCAATTTCTGGGTCATGCTGTCGCTCGGGGAAAAGACCTCAAAGGCCGGTCCGCCCTGGGAAGACGTCATCCCCATCGCGCGCACCTATATCGAAGCCGCGCCGGACCGCTGCGTCTGGGCCACCGACTGGCCGCATCCCGTTTCGGTCGTGCAGCCGCCCAACGACGCCGATCTGCTCGAACTCATGTACAAGTATGCGCCCGACCAGACGACCTTGGAAAAGATCCTTGTTCACAATCCGGCAAGACTATTCGGATTCTAGAGCGTGATGACTTTTCTTCGAATCGTCATCCCGCTCTAGTTCTTTGTTCGAGCATGATCTTTTTCGGAAAACCGGTCTCCACTTTTCCGGATCATGCTCTAGAGCTCGGCCTCGGGACATCCTGCTTTCGGCCTGCCGCGCGTCAGTTGCGCCCGGCGATCTGGCATCGTCGCGCTCCTGGCCGCAAGCCTTGTGCTTCACAGTCAACGGCGCGGTAAACGGGCCACGTGTTCGAGCACTTTAGGGTAACAGGGCAAGTCGAGCAGGGTTTGCGAAAAGGATCCTGCTGCGATCTCGGCGAGCGTTGCGATGCCAGTACGCCACTGCCACTTGCCTAGCTTAAGCAATGTGGCGCAATAGCGACGAGCGATGGGTACTGCAGATCGAATAGCTTCGGCATGATGGTAAAGTTCGTGCGCGATGAAAACGTCTTGAGTCGTTGCTCGGCCAAGAAATCGCTTGGCCAGGTCATCGACGAGCACCTGCTCAAGCGGGGCGATCCCACGCGTATAGAGCACAATATGCGGCGGCCGCGACCGATACTCGGCGAAACGCCATATAGAGGCAACCAAGGGATCATCGTCGGCGGCAACAACGGGTACTTGCAGCTCGCGCGCAATTTCACGAGGACCTGACCCGGGGAAACGTTGTTGCAGACTCCTCGCCGTCGCTGCACCGTCGAGAAGCGCGTCGGAAACGGCGGCGAGTTGCGTGCGACCGTCGAGACGAATCGCGTAACGGTCAGTCTTCAGCATCAACAGTCCGAGCGTCTCCGGTGACGCGGTTGCGAGCTGCTCTAGTACCCACTTTTCTTGGATCGTGAGTCGTGATTCAAGATATGGATGATCCCCGAAGCAAGAGAAGTCCACCTTTCGCGGAAAGATCGCAAGGTGCTTGAGGCGTGTTGTCGCTCGCCGGTGACG